>NZ_JBNAIZ010000009.1:0-87223 GCF_052047875.1 Candidatus Pelagibacter sp. HIMB1521
CTTCGGATTTTTTTTTTAATAAACTTGGTTCAATATTAGTAAGATAAATAAGTGTAAATAAACCAATAATTGTAAATATTACAAAGTTTATAAATAGAAATTTTTTAAGAATAGAAAGAGTCTTTAAGTATTTACTAAACATCAGCTAACATTCCATCTATATCCACTACCATATCTAGTTTCAATAGCTGAAAAATCAGGATCTACTTTTTTGAATTTTTTTCTTATTCTTTTGACGTGACTATCAATAGTTCTATCTTCAATATCTGTATCTTCTCTGTAAGCAATGTCCATTAGTTGAGCTCTTTCTTTAATAATCCCAGGTCTTTTTGCCAATTCTTTAACAATCAAAAATTCAGTAGTTGTTAATTTATCTGGCAATTGTTTGCCATTCCACTCACACTCAAGCTGAGATGGATCAAGTTTTAATCTACCATGTGATATTAAGCTTTTATTTTCCTCTAATGTATTATTTGAGTCTTTTTTTCTTAATTGAACTCTTATTCTTTCAATCAAAACTTTAATTGAAAATCCTCCAGATTTTTTTACAAAATCATCTGCACCTAATTTTAATCCTAGCAACTCATCAATTTCATCATCTTTGGATGTTAAAAATATTACCGGAAGAGAAGTTTTTTTTCTTAATTTTTTAAGCAATTCTTCGCCATCCATTTTAGGCATTTTAATATCAATAACTGCTAAGTCAGGTGGCATTCTAGTAAGACCGATTAATGCACTCTCTCCATCAATATATGTTTGAACTTTGAAACCCTCTTTTTCTAAGGCAATACTAAGACTAGTTAATATGTTTCTGTCATCATCAATTAGAGCTATAGTTTGTGTTTGCATTTTTATTTTTACATATAAAAATATTAAATTGTTCTAAATTAGGCAATTGAATATAATTAGTGAAGCATTCCCCAATTATCACCAACATTTACATCAACTGTTAAAGGGGTAGAAAAGGAATGATAATCACTTTGAGTAACACTGGTCATCTCATTCTGTATTAACTTGACCATTGCCTTTTCCTCTTTTTTTGGGACTTCAAAAATAAGCTCGTCGTGTATTTGAAGAAGTATTTTTGATTTCAAATTTTTTTCTTCATTCAATTTTTTGTATAATCTGATCATTGCTAACCTCATAACTTCAGATGCTGACCCTTGTATTGGAGCATTAATTGCTGCTCTCTCTTGAAAATTTCTTACATTAAAATTTTTATCATTTATTCCATTAAAATGAGATCTTCTTCCGAATATGTTATTTACATAGCCACTTTTTCTACAAAACTTAATTGTGCTATCCATATAAACTTTAATTTCAGGAAATTTAGCAAAATAAGCATTAAGAAATTCTTCTGCTTCATAATTAGAAACATTTATTTGTTTGGCTAAACCATATTGAGAAATTCCATAAATTATTCCAAAGTTTATTGCTTTAGCCTTCCTTCTGTGGTCTTGATTTACCTTTTTGATATCAATATTAAATATTTGGCTAGCTGTTAATGAGTGAATATCCTCGTTATTGTTAAAAGCTTTTTTAAGTTCTCTAACATCTGCAAGATCTGCTAAAATTCTCATCTCAATTTGATTATAATCTGCGGATATTAATAGATGATCTTTTTTAGCCTTAAACGCTTTTCTTATATCTTTTCCATCTTCAGATTTAATTGGAATATTTTGCAAATTTGGATCACTTGAAGCTAATCTGCCTGTTGTTGTTGCTGCCAATAAAAAAGATGTGTGAACCCTCTTTGTATTTGGATTAATATGCTCTGGCAAAGCGTCGGTGTAAGTATTTTTTAATTTTGAAACCTGTCTCCAATCTAATACTAATTTTGGAAATTCATGACCTTTGAAGGCTAAATCTTCTAAAACACTTGCACTTGTTGCAAAACTTCCCTTTTTTGTTTTTTTTGTCCCTACAATCTTAAGATCATTATAAATAATTTCTCCTAATTGTTTTGGTGAAGCAATGTTAAATTCTTTCTTAGAAATCTTGAAAACTTCTTTTTCAATTTTTTTAATTTTTTTATCAAATTTAGAGGAAAGAGAATTTAAAAATTTACTATCTACTTCAACACCTTCGATTTCCATAAATGCAAGTATTTTAATTAGTGGTTTTTCAAAAATCTCATAGATATTAAATAATTTTTCAGATTTTAAACTTTTGATAAATTTTTTATATAACCTGAAAGTAACGTCTGCATCTTCTGCTGCATAATTTTTTGCTGTTTCTAATTCTACCTCACTAAAATTTATTTCTTTTTTGCCAGTACCAACAATTTCTTTAAATGAAATTGTTTTATGTCCAAGATGGATATCCGAAAGGGTGTCCATGTTATGTCTGTTCTTTCCAGCATCTAATACATAAGACATAAGCATAGTATCTTCCATTGACGAAAGTGAAATGCCAAGTTTGTAGAAAACTATAAAATCAAATTTAATATTTTGACCAATTTTTTTAACACTTGGGTCCTCTAATAAATTTTTTAATTTATTGATAACGCTATCTTTATTTAAACAATCCTTAGATTTATGACCAACTGGGATGTAACAAGCTTTTCCAATTTTTGAACAAAGTGAAATTCCAACTAAATCAGCCTGATGGGGGTCCAAAGAACTTGTCTCTGTATCGACAGCAACTTCCCCTGCTTCCTCAGCTTCTTCTATCCACTCATCAATTTCATTAATATCTGTAATTAGATGATAATCTTTATTGCTTATTGGTTTTTGTTTTTCAGTAGATTTGAAATTATTTTCAGATCCAGATAACTTTGGTTCCCCATAAGCTGAAATTGCAGAACTTAACAATCTATTAAATTCCATTTCTCTTAAAAATTTATAAAGTTTATCTTTATCAACCTCTTTGAGTTTAAATTCTGTTAAGTTTTTATTTACTGGAGACTTATTATCTAGAGTTACAAGTTTTTTACTAATTAAAGCTTTATCTTTATTCTCTATTAAAGTTTCTCTTCTTTTGTTCTGTTTAATTTCATGGGCAGAGTCTAATAATTTTTCTAGAGTACCATATTTATTAATTAATTCTGCGGCTGTTTTAACTCCTATTCCTGGAACACCAGGTACGTTGTCACTACTATCGCCTGCTAAAGATTGAACATCTATAACTTTTGAAGCATCAACACCAAACTTTTTAATCACATCGTCCTCTGTGATAAATTTATTTTTCATAGGGTCAAAAATTCGAACACCTTTTTTATAAAGTTGCATTAAATCTTTATCTGATGAAACGATTGTAACTTTAGCCCCTTTTTTGAGTATTTGATCAACATATGTGGCTATGAGATCGTCAGCTTCATAGTTTGGCAAATCTACAGAAGGTAAATTAAACGCTAAAACTGATTTTCTAATATACTCAAACTGAGGTGCCAAATCATCAGGGGCTTCAGATCTATTAGCTTTATAATCACTATAAATTTCATTTCTAAAGGTTTTTCTAGCCGAGTCGAAAATTACTGCAAAATGAGTTGGTTTCTGTAGATTTTGATCAGATTTTGAATCCTCTAATAATTTAAACAACATACTGCAAAATCCACTTACAGCCCCTGTAGGTAGTCCATCACTTTTTCTAGTTAATGGTGGTAAAGCATAATAAGCTCTAAAAATATAACCAGAGCCATCAATTAAATAAAAATGATCTGTTTTTTGTATTTTATTCATGAAGATTAACAAATATTACATTGCTAACAATTTCTGTATATAAAAAAATAAAATTAAACCTTTAGGCTAATATAGCTAGATTATTTTTTATATTTTGAGTATTATTTTATTATGGAACTTACAAAAAACTTAACACAAACAAAAATCATAAAATCTTTGTTAGCTGTGATTCTGGGTTCAATTGCTTTAACTATCTCTGCAAAAATTAAAATTCCATTTTATCCAGTTCCAATGACAATGCAGACATTTGTTGTTTTATTCTTAGGTGTAAGCCTAGGTTATAAAATTGGTTTAGCTTCTGTAGGTTTATATTTATTAGAGGGGATTGCGGGATTACCTGTATTTTCAAACTCCCCAGAAAAAGGAATTGGTATAGTCTATTTTACTGGCCCAACGATGGGCTATTTAATTGGTTTTTTAACTGCTTGTTATTTAGCCTCAAAAATTAATACAAAAGATAGTTTTATAATTATTCTAACTAAATTAGTTATTGCAACATCTACAATCTATATCTTGGGTTTAATATGGCTGGGTACTCTGATTGGTTGGGATAAACCGATATTTTCACTTGGTGCAAAACCATTTTTATTAGCAGAACTATTTAAAATTATTATTTTAGCTTTAGCCGCTAAACAAATAATTAAAATAAGAAATATTATCTAGGGGATCTTTTAGATAGAATTCTTTGAAGAGTTCTTCTGTGCATCTTCAATCTTCGAGCTGTTTCAGAAACATTTCTATTACATAATTCAAATACTCTATGAATATGTTCCCATTTAACTCTATCTGCTGACATTGGATTTTCTGGTGGTGCAGCCTTTTTAGCTGGATCTGCCAACAATGCTTTTTCTACATCTTCTGCATCTGCTGGTTTTGCTAAGTAATCAATTGCACCTTCTTTAATAGCTGCAACTGCAGTGGGAATATTTCCATAACCTGTGAGCATTATAATTCTACTATCATTATTAGAAGATTGAATCTCCTTAACGACCTCAAGGCCATTACCGTCTCCAAGTCTTAAGTCCACAACTGCGAAACCTGGTTTTTTACTTTTAACGGATTCAACTCCCTTTTGTACACTCTCAGCTTGAAAAACTTCAAAACCTTTTTTTTCCATAGCTCTTGCCAATCTTTCTCTAAAAGGATTGTCATCATCTACTATTAAAAGCGACTTATTTTCGAAATCGCTTAGATTTTGTAATTTGGCTTCGTTTTTCATCAGCCTTATATGGGGTCAAAATCTAATATTACAATATATGAAAATTGCGCAAATCAGCCTTGAATTATTTGCTTTACATTGCCTGTGTTTACATTATATGGCTCAAATTATTAAAGTTTTATTAAAAACTTTTTTTTATTAAATTTTTTTTGGAGGCATATGAAATGCAAAAATTTAAGTCAGTTGAAGAACTTATAAATCAACTGAAACCTGAAAAGCCTGTTTATTGTATTAGGAAGAAATCCATAGAGTCTTCGGTTAAATTTTTCTTAGATAAGTTCCCTGGAAAAATTTTATATGCAGTTAAAACAAACCCACATCCCGAAGTTATTCAAACAATTTTAAACACAGGTGTAAACCAATTTGATGTTGCCTCAATTGAAGAAATTAAAGCTATAAGAAAACTTACTCAAAATACAAAATGTTCTTATATGCATACTGTAAAAAGTAGAGAAAGTATCAAAGAGGCCTATTTTAATTATGGTGTAAAAACTTTCTCATTAGACACAAAAGAAGAGTTAATCAAAATTATTGAAAGTACAAATAATGCAAAAGATTTAGAATTATTTGTAAGAGTTGCTGTTTCAAATGAGCATGCTGAAATTGATTTATCTAAAAAATTTGGAGCACTAACATCTGAAGCTGTAGGATTACTAAGATTAGTAAAACAATATGCAAAAAAAATTGGATTAAGTTTCCATGTTGGATCGCAGTGTATGCATCCAATTTCATATGCTAAAGGTATAAATGAGATTGGAAATATAATTAAAAAAACAAAAATAATCCCTGATACAATAAATGTTGGTGGAGGATTTCCAACAATTTATCCAGATTTAATTCCGCAATCATTAGATGAATACTTCAATGAAATTAAAAAAAGTTTGTCTAATTTAAAATTAGAGAAGTTGCCAGAGATAATTTGTGAACCAGGAAGAGCATTGGTTGCAGAAAGTGGTTCAACAATTGTTAAAGTTAATTTAAGAAAAAAACAAAAACTTTATATAAACGATGGAACATATGGAACCCTATTTGATGCAGGAACACCTAACATAGTTTATCCATCTAAAATGATTAAAGAAAATTCAAATAAAATAATTTCAAAAAAATTGACTGCTTTTGATTTCTTTGGTCCTACTTGCGATAGCATGGATTATATGAAAGGACCTTTTTTATTACCAAATAATATTAAAGAAAATGATTACATAGAGCTTGGTCAACTTGGAGCATATGGATTAACTTTTAGAACACAATTCAATGGTTACTATTCAGATGAAATTTATGAAGTTGAAGATAAACCAATAATGTCAATGTATGAAAAAGACGTTAACAGCGCTCATATGGTTGCTTAATGTCAGACCAAAAAAATCCAGGACATAATAGTAAAAGAGATTTTTTAAAAAATCCTGTCGAACATATAGATATTACTTCGTTTGACTCTAGAACAATTATTTCTTCAATGGAGAAAATGTCATTTGTATCTAGAGAGACTGCAAATGCAGCAAACATTTACAACGAAATGCTTAAAGATAAGGAGTGTACAATTTTTCTTACTTTAGCAGGATCAACATCTGCAGCAGGATGTATGAATATTTATAAAGATCTTGTTAAATACAATATGGTTGATGCAATTGTAGCAACAGGGGCATCAATTGTAGATATGGATTTTTTTGAAGCTCTTGGATTTAAACATTATCAGGGATCTCAATTTCAAGATGATACAGAATTAAGAGACAACTATATTGATAGAATTTACGACACGTATATCGATGAAGAAGAGCTTCAAATGTGTGATAAAATTATTTGTGAAATTGCAGATACTTTAGAACCAAGAAGTTATACTTCGAGAGAGTTTATTTTAGAAATGGGAAAATATTTAAAAAAAAATTCAAAAAAGAAAGACTCTTTAATTGAAACAGCTTACGATAATAATGTTCCAATTTTTTGTCCAGCTTTCACAGATTCAAGTGCAGGTTTTGGTCTTGTAATGCATCAAGAAAAAAATCCTAAAAAACATATGACTATAGACTCAGTTAGAGAATTTAGAGAACTAACAGAAATTAAAATCAAATCAAAAGGTTCTGGTTTATTTATGATTGGTGGAGGAGTTCCTAAAAATTTTATTCAAGACACTGTTATTTGTGCTGAGCTTCTTGGTAAAAATGTAGATATGCATAAATATGCTGTACAAATTACAGTTGCTGATAGTAGAGATGGTGCGTGTAGTAGTTCTACTTTAAAAGAAGCAAGTTCTTGGGGTAAAGTGGATATCACTAAAGAACAAATGGTATTTGCTGAAGCAACAAGTGTATTGCCATTAATAGCTAGCGATGCTTACCATAAAGGTGAGTGGAAAAATAGAGAACGAAAAAACTTCTCAAAAATATTTATATAAAATTGAAATACTTATCAAACAAACATGGTTTCTTAGGAATTGATAATACATTCAACTTCAAAGAAAAAGTAGTAGTCGTTCCATTTGGACTTGAAAAAACAGTTAGTTATGGGGGTGGAACAAAAAATGGACCAAAAGAAATTATCAAAGCTTCTCACCAAGTTGAACTTTATGATGAGGAACTAAATTGTGAACCTTACAAAAAAATAGGTATCAAGACATTAAAACCATTTAAAATTGATAAAAATATCAAAGTAGCATTAAATAAAATTTCTAAAATCAATGGTGAAATTTTAGATAAAAAACTATTTCCAATGACTTTTGGTGGTGAACATTCAATTACACCAGGATGCATTGTTCCTTTTACAAAAAAATATAAAAATATTTGTCTTTTACATTTCGATGCGCACGCAGATTTACGTGAAAGTTATAATGGTGAAAAATTTTCACATGCATCAGCAATAAGAAGATGTTTAGATTATAAAAATGTATCTTTAATTTCTTTTGGAATTAGAAATATATCAGAAAGTGAGATTCCATTTTTAAAAAAAAATTCAAATAGAATAGATATCTTCTGGGCAAAAGATAAAAAGAAATGGAATTTAAATAAATTTAAAAAATTAATAAAAAATAAGACTGTTTACTTAACGTTTGATGTCGACGGATTAGATTCAAGTATTATGCCTGCTACCGGAACACCTGAACCAGGTGGATTGTTGTGGGACGAGACATTAGAGATAATTAGAATTGCAGCAAAAAATTCAAATATAGTTGGAGCTGACATTAATGAACTTTCTCCAATTAAAGGATTCAACTCCTATAATTTTCTTGTTGCTAAATTAGCTTATAAAATTTTATCTTATAAATTTTTTTATTAGACTTTAATTGGCTTAAATATTTTTAATAACATTCTAAATGGTATTAACATTATTAGTGCTACTAGCAACTTAACGGCTAAATCACCTAAGGACAAAGTTACCCAAGGAACTCCTGTTCCATAAAATGATATTGAGAAAAATAAAAAAGTATCAATAGTTGAACCAATTAATGATGAAGTCAGAGGTGCAACAAACCACTGTTTTTTTCTTAAACGATCAAATATTTGAATATCTAGCAATTGGGCTGTAAGGAAAGCAACTCCAGATCCAACTGCAATTCTAATGGATATTAAATCATCGAAGTTTGTTGAAAAAAATAAAGTAAAAATAATTCCTATAAAAAAACCAAAATAAACTATTTTTCTCGCAATTATCTTTCCATAAGATCTATTTGCTAAATCAGTTATCAAAAAAGCTATTGGATAACTAAAAGCTCCATAAGTAAGAATTTCATTTAATGCATAATAATTTATTGGAAATTGAACAAGATAGTTTGAGGATAAAACAACCACACCCATCATTAAAGATAGGCTGATAAAAAATTTATTCATTAAGCAGATTTAGCTACTGGCTTTTTTTTATATGGTGATTTAAATAAAATAACTTTTTTAAGTTTTTTTAATCTTGGTGATATATTTTTATTTTTTACAGTTTTTAAGAATTCGTCAAAACTTCCTTTTTTATCAACTGATCTTACTCCTGAATTACTAACTGTTAGTTTTAAACTTCTTCCAGCAAGCTCACTTGTAAATTTTACTTTTTTTAAATTGGGTAAAAATCTTCTTTTAGTCTTATTGTTAGCATGACTAACATTATGACCCTTCATAGGAATTTTACCAGTTAGTTCGCATTTTTTTGACATAATTTCAGTGCCTATATAAGGGGAGATATTAAGGGCGTCAAGTTTATTAAAATCAAGAAAGAGTTTTATTTCCAACGATTTCTGAAATATTTTTCACTCCATCTCTAAGAAGTAATTCTTTTAGCTCTTTTTTAATGTTTGCAGCAATGTTTGGTCCTTGAAATACCATCCCTGTATATAACTGAATATAATCTGCCCCTGACAAAAATTTATCATGTGCAGACTTTCCGGAATCAATACCTCCTACCCCAATTATTTTAATTCTACCATTTAACAATTTAAAGAATTTATTAATAAGTAAATTTGATTTTTGTTCAATTGGCTTTCCTGACAACCCTCCTTTTTGGTGTCGTTGAATATTTTTTAAATCATCTCTAGTACTTTCTGATGTATTTGAAATAATTATTGCAGATATATCATTTTCCAAAAGGATCTCTGATATTAATTCTATTTGCTTTAAATCAATATCTGGAGAAATTTTAACTACAATTGGAATTTTGGTTTTCAATTCATTTTTTTTATCTTTAATTGATTTTAATAATTCTTTTAATTTATTTTCATCATGAAAATTTCTTAGATTTTCAGTATTTGGAGATGAAATATTAATTGTAATATAATCAGCAACTTCATGAAATTTTTCTAATCCAATTAAATAATCATTCAATCGATTATCAGAATCTTTATTTGGTCCAACATTTACCCCAAGTATTCCATTTTTTTTATTTGATTTTATTCTATTTAAAATAGTTTCAGATCCTTGATTGTTAAATCCCAATCTATTAATTAATGCTTGATCTTCAACTAATCTAAATACTCTTGGCTTTTCATTACCATATTGTTTTAAAGGAGTAACAGTTCCAACTTCAACAAAACCAAATCCTAATTTAAACAAAGGATTGTAAACCTCTGCATTTTTATCAAAACCAGCTGCTATTCCTATTGGGTTGCTTAAATCTTTGCCAAATATTTGTGTTTTAAAAATAGGATTATTTTTATTTTCATCAAATACATTTGATACCAAATTAAATTTTAAAGATTGAATTGCTAGAGTATGGGCTTTTTCTGGATCTAATTTGAAAATTAAAGATCTTAAATTTGAATACATTATTTGAGTTTACTCATTATAAGGTCTTTTGTTTCATTAACACCAAAAAAACTTATAAAAAATCCCATTCTTGGTCCATTTTCATCACCAAAAACCACCTCATAAATAAGTTTAAACCAATCTCTTAAATTTTCAGCATAACCATTTTCTTTTCCAGTAGAATAAATCAAAGTTTGAATTTCCTCTGGTGGCATCTGATCATTACATTTTTCTAAAGTTGAAATTAAAGCCACAAGAGCTTTTTTTTCATCTTCAGAAGGTGTTTTGTATTTTTTTTGAGACTTAATTACATCATTAAAATATCTAATTGCGTAACCTACTAATCCATCAAAAATAGGAAAGTTAGTTTCTTGAATATTGGGTTTGTATTTTTTTACAAATTTCCATAATAAATCTTTACTATCTGCATTACTTGTTTCGACTAAATTCAATAACATTGAAAAACTCATAATCATGTCTTCTTTTGGAATACTCCCATTGTGGACATGCCACACTGGATTCATCACTAATTGCTGCTCTGTCTGCTTTTTAGATTTTTCAATGTTATCCAAATATTCATCTACTGCTTTTGGAACTATTTCTTTATAAAGTTTTTTAGCTCTTTTTGGATTTTGATACATATATAAAGATAAACTTTCTGGTGAAGCATACTTCAACCATTGATCAATAGTTATTCCATTACCTTTAGATTTTGAAATTTTCTCACCTTTTTCATCTAGAAAAAGTTCATATGCAAATCCTGATGGATTCTTTTTACCCAATAAATTAATGATTTTTGTAGATAAAATTGCACTTTCAATCAAATCCTTACCATACATTTCAAAATCAACATCTAAAGCAAACCATCTCATTGCCCAATCTACTTTCCACTGTAATTTACAATTACCATCTAAAATACTACTCTCTAATTTTTTACCTTTATTATCGAATATTATTTTAGAATTAGACTGATCAATTTCTAAAACAGGTATCTCCAAAACATGACCTGAGTCAGGACATACTGGTAAAAAGGGACTGTATGTTTTTTGCCTTTCTTTCCCAAGTGTTGGTAAAATAATATTCATTATTCCTTCATAATTTTCTAAAATGATTTTCAAAGTAGGATTAAAAAATCCTGCCTTGTACAAAGATGTGGAACTTTTAAAATTATATTTAAAATTAAAACTGTTTAAAAAATCCTTCAGCATTTCATTATTATGTTCTCCAAAACTATTAAATTTTTGAAAAGGATCAGGTACTTGCGTTAAAGGTTTGTGAAGGTTTTGTTGCAATAATTCTTGGTTAGGAACATTATCTGGAACTTTTCTTAAGCCATCCATGTCATCTGAAAATGTAATAATTTCTGTTGGTAAATCTGTGAGTTGATTAAGTGCATTTACCATCATTGAAGTTCGTGCAACTTCTCCAAAAGTTCCTATGTGAGGTAATCCACTTGGACCATATCCAGTTTGGAGAGTAATCTTACCTTTTTTTTCAATAAAAGCTTTTCTTTCACGAAGCATTTTTTTAGCTTCAACAAAAGGCCAAGCACTTGTCTTTTCTAGGACATCTTTTTTAATCATGATTGCTCTTTTTAACCTTAAACTAGTGATTATATTAATTCTTATAGAGTTGAAATTTATTTACCATAAAATATTGTTCTTTCAAAATGTCTAATTACAAAACTGTTTTTTTTACGCTTGGAATTCTGCAAATAATATTGGGTGTATCAATGTTCATCCCAATTATAGTACAATTCTTTTACTCAGAGATAGACTCTTCTTTCTTTGGCTCATCTATTGTGACCATAATCTTTGGAACTTTATTTTTTTTATCAAATTTAGATCACGATAAAAAACTTAATCTACAACAAGCTTTCTTATTAACTGCACTATCTTGGATTAGTATTGCAGTATTTGGATCCTTACCGTTTGTATTCTCTAGTATTGAACTTTCAATTACAGACTCTTTTTTTGAAAGTATGTCAGGAATTACTACAACTGGATCTACAATAATTTCAGATTTAGAGAACGCACCAAAGAGTCTTCTTTTATGGAGAGCTATTTTACAATGGCTAGGTGGAATTGGAATAATTGTAATGGCGATTACTTTAATGCCTATAATGAATGTTGGAGGTATGCAATTATTTAAAATTTCAAGTAATGACTCTTCAGAAAAAATACTCCCTAAGTCAAAAGAAATAGCACTTAGATTAATTTATATTTACTCAGGATTAACAAGCCTTTGTGCAATCACTTATTGGATATTTGGTATGGGTAAATTTGACAGCTTAACCCACTCAATGACTACAATTGCTACTGGAGGCTTTTCTAACTACAACAAGTCAATTGGATACTTTAATAGTTTACCAATTGAGATTTCATCAATGTTTTTTATTATATTGGGAAGTATTCCTTTTATTGTTTACATTAAATTTATAAGTGGAAACAAAAAAATTTTTTTAAATGATATTCAAATCAAAACCTTTTTAAAAATTATAATATTCACTGTTATAATTTTATCTATTTACTTATTATTTTCTAACCAAGAAAACTTTAGTTTAAGATCAATATTTTTTAATACTATATCAATCCTGAGTGGTACTGGTTATGTAAACGCAGAATTTGATAAATGGGGTAGTTTTCCTATAACCCTGTTTCTTGCACTGATGTTTATAGGTGGATGCGCAGGTTCTACAGCTTGTGGTGTAAAAATATTTAGAATTCAAATTCTTTATCTATTTATTCTAAACCAATTAAAAAAAATAATTTATCCTAAAGGGGTATTTGTAATTAAGTATGATCAAAGTGCAGTTGATGAAAAGTTTATAGCTTCAATTATTTCATTTATTTATTTTTATATCGTAATATTTTTTATTCTTACTGCATTGTTATCATTAACTGGTTTAGATTTTATTACAGCTATCTCGGGTGCCGCTACATCTATTTCAAATGTTGGACCTGGTCTTGGTCCAATAATTGGCCCCAATGGAGATTTTTCTTCATTACCAGATCTTTCTAAATGGATTTTAACAGTTGGTATGATTTTGGGTAGACTTGAGCTATTTGCAATATTAGTATTATTTTTACCATCATTTTGGAAAAATTAATTATGTCTGAAATAAATAAAACATCCTGGTTAGAATCGATTTCAGTTTACAAAGATATTCGAATGTTAAGAATTTTATTACTTGGTGCAATCAGTGGATTTCCATGGGTCTTGATTGCTAGTAGTTTAAGTCTTTGGTTAAAAGAAGAAGGATTAAGTAGATCTACTATTGGATGGGCAGGACTTATTTTTGGGGTTTATGCTTTTAATTATCTTTGGGCACCAATTATAGATAGAATTCAAATTCCTTTCCTAACTAAAAAATTAGGTCACCGAAGAGGTTGGATTGTTTTAATGCAATTAGTAATTCTATTAAGTTTACTAGTTTGGAGTATTATAAATCCTACAGAAAATTTAGCGTTGATAATTACAGTAGGATTAATCATCGCTATAGCATCAGCAACTCAAGATATAACGGTAGATGCATTAAGAATTGAACAAATTAATGAAAATGAGGGAAAATCAATGGCAGCAGGTGCTGCAATGGCTGTAGTTGGTTGGTGGACAGGTTACAAATTAGGTGGTGTAGTTGCTTTATTTACTGCAGAGTTTTTTGAAAATATTGGTATCCAAGATTACTGGCAAGCAACTTTTTTAATATTAGGTGTTCTAATTATTTTAATGAATATTGCTCTGATGTTTGTTCATGAGCCAGTAGAAACTGACAGACAATCAAAGCAAAAGGAAACTGATAATTTAATTAAAGGTAAACTAGGATCTAACAATATTATCACAACTTTTGTTGCTTATATAACTGGAACAATTGGTGGGCCCATTATTAGCTTCTTTAAAAAAAATGGTTTTGCCATAGCTGCAGGAATTTTAGGGTTTGTCTTTTTGTTTAAAATTGGAGAAGCATTCATGGGTAGAATGTCGATTGTATTTTATAAAGAAATAGGCTTTTCAAAAGGACAAATAGCAATCTATTCAAAAGGATTAGGTTGGATAACAACTGTCGTATTTACTTTAATTGGTGGTGTAATGGCCATGAGGGCCGGAACTATAAAAACTATGTTCTTTGCTGGAGGATTAATGGCGATTACAAATTTGTTATTTGCTGTCTTGGCATGGACTGGTAAATCTGAACTATTATTTGCAATAGCAGTTATTGCTGACGATATTACTGCAGCTTTTGCAACCGTTGCTTTTGTAGCTTTTATATCTTTACTTGTTGATCGAACATATACAGCAACACAATATGCATTACTTGCATCAATAGGAACTGCTGGAAGAACAACTTTAGCATCATCATCAGGAGCTTTGGTAGATTGGTTAAATGGAGATTGGGGAACATTTTTTGTCTTAACAACTATTATGGTAATTCCTTCACTAATATGTCTATGGATGATAAAAAATAAAATTAAAATTGGTGCAAAATAAATTTTATTTCAAAGGTAGTTTTTCTAATATTTATAAAAAACCTTCTAAATTTTCAGAAGTAACCTCACAAATATTATATGGAGAAAAATTTAAAATTTTATCTAAAACTAGAAATTGGATAAAAATAAAATCTAATTTTGATAATTATTCTGGGTATATTCTAAATAAAAATTATTCAAAAGAATTTAAAGCTAATTATAAAGTAAATAGCTTAAAAGCAAATATCTATAAAAAACCAAATTTAAAAACTAATATTTATCTATCTCTTGGATCAAAGTTATCAGTTAAAGAAACAAATAAAAATTATGCTAGAATTGATAAAAATAAATGGATTAAAAAAAAAGATATAAAAAAAATAAATTATAAAGAAAAAAACTTCATTAAAATTTTTAAAAAATTTTTGAATATAAAATATATCTGGGGTGGAAAAAGTTACAGGGGAATAGATTGCTCAGCCTTATTACAAATATTTTACTATTATAATAATAGGTTTTTTCCTCGAGATACTAAAGATCAAATCAAATATTTAAAAGGAAACATAAAAAGAAATTATCAAAAGGGAGATATCATTTTTTGGAAAGGACATGTCGCTATGTGTTTAAATTCCAAGCAATTAATACATGCATATGGACCTGAAAAGAAGGTATTGATCATGCCTATAATTAAGACAATTAAAAGAATTGAAAACACGGCAAAACTTAAAGTAAAAAAAATAGCTAAAATTAAAATTTAGCTTCTTCCAAAATCTGGCTTATTAATATCTTGTTTGAGTTTGATTATTTTTGATCTGACTTTTTTAGTTTCAATAAGCTTGTTAATAATAGATTTATTATTTTTTGAATTAATATCAGATTTAAATGATTTCAAATTTTTAATAAATAAATCAATAGCATTTGAAATATTTTTATTGTTGTTGAAAAAAATATCTCGCCACATAATCTCATTAGAAGCTGCTATTCTTGAAAAATCTCTTAGTCCTCCTGCGCTATATTTAATTAAATCATAGCTTTGTTTTTTCTCAAAATCTTGAGCTGACTTAACTAAATTATATGCAATTAAGTGAGGCAAATGACTAGTTATTGAAAAAATTTTATCATGTTTTTCAGGTGACATAATTGTTACTTTTGATCCAATTTTCTCCCAAAATTTTTTTAGAAAATTTAAATTTTTTTTAATTGTATTCTTTTCTTTAATTAAAATACACCATCTACCCTCGAACATATTACTCTTTCCATGCTGTGGTCCACTTACTTCAGAACCAGCAATTGGATGACTGGAAGTCCATGCAATTCCTTTTTTTAAAAATTTTTTTATTATTTTTGATGATTCAATTTTTGAAGAACCAACATCAGTAATTAATGTGTTAGGTGAAATATAATTATTTATTTTCATAATTATATTTTTGTATTCACTCATAGGTGTACAAAAAATAATAAAATTAGATTTTGTTACAGCTTCTTTTAATGAACTAACTACTTTTCCAGGTAATTTAAGATTTTTAATTCTCGATATATTCTTTTTTGACTTTTCATAAATATATATCTTATCTGCTAGTTTATTTTTGTTTATAGATCTTAAAACTGAAGATCCAAGTAAACCACACCCTATGATTAAAATATTTTTCATTTAATTAAAAATCTTTCTCACTGCATTCATGAATATTAAATTTTCTCTTGATGAGCCAATAGTTAATCTCAATTTGTTTTTAATATGATAACCATCTTCAGTAGATCTTAATATAATTCCTTTATTTTTTAATTTTTGGTAAAGAAAATTTGCTGAATATTTACAGTCATCAAAATTTAATAGTAAAAAATTTGCTGATACAGCGTTTGAAAAAATATTATATTTTTCAAGAAATTTTTTTAATCTATTTGCATAGTTTAAATTATGTCTAATAGACTTCTGAATAAATTGCTTATCCTTCAAAGACTCTGCGGCCGCAACTTGAGCCAAACCATTTACATTAAAAGGTGGTTTAATAACATTTAACGCTCTAATTATCTGTTTCGATCCATATCCCCAGCCAATTCTTAATGAGGCTAAACCAAACATTTTAGAAAATGTTCTCAATATAAATACATTATCTTTATTTTTAAATAATTCTAAACCAGAGCTGTAATCATCATTTTTCATATATTCTGAGTACGCATCATCAATTACTAATAAAATATTTCTATTCAATTTTCTTCTAAGTTCTAATGTCTCTTTTTTAGTTAAATATGTTCCTGTTGGATTGTTTGGATTTGCAATAAAAACTATTTTGGTTTTCCTAGATACTTTTTTCAATATTTCTTCAATTGAAACTTTAAAATGATTTTCTTTTGCAAATACAACTTTTGCACCAACAATTTTTGCATAAATCCTGTACATTAAAAAACTATATTGAGGAACAATCACTTCATCCTTTGGATGTAGATATAATTGACATAACATTTGAATTACCTCGTCAGAACCTGCTCCACATATTATTTTATCGAAATTGCATTTATACGCTTTAGATATTGCCATTTTAAGATTGGTAGACTTTCCATCTGGATATTTATCTAATACTAAATTTTTTTGAGATATTGTTTTTTTTGCTAATGGGCTCATCCCTAAAGCAGACTCATTAGCTGACAATTTAATGATCTTTCTAATTTTGTTAATTTTAGATTTGCCAGGCTTATAAGCTTCTATGTTAAATTTTTTAAATTTAGGCGTGCTCATTTTTTTTATTTTTATGAGCTCTTTATAGATAAAAAAACAAATATTTATAGAGAATATGATCTTATTTTAAAAAATTGACATAAATTACAAGTTCTTGTACAAAATTTATGCGCTGATTTAACTGAATTGCGAGCGCTTAAAAAAAACCGCTAAAATAGTTTTTTTTCTCACAATTCATCTAAAGGCTTTAAAATGAATACAGAAAAAAATATTAAGACATTAATTATAAAAAAACCTCTTAAATTAGATTGCGGTAAAACTATAAACAATTTTCCAATTGCATTCGAAACTTATGGTTCTTTAAATGAGAATAAAGACAATGCTATATTAGTATTTCATGCACTAACTGGAGATCAATTTGTAACTGGTTTAAATCCTGTTACTAAAAAAGATGGTTGGTGGAGTTTTGCTGTAGGCCCAGACAAAGCAATAGATACCAATAAATATTTTGTTATTTGTTCAAATGTAATTGGTGGATGTATGGGATCTTTTGGACCAAGCCATAAAGATCCTGAAACACAGAAAACTTTTGGAACTGATTTTCCAGTTATTACAATTAATGACATGGTGAATGCACAATATAATTTACTTGATCACTTTGGAATTAATAAACTATTTGCAATTACCGGAGGTTCTATGGGAGGTATGCAAGTTCTTCAATTTATCACCAACTTTCCTGATAAAGCTAAAACTGTTATACCCATTGCTACAACTTCAAGTCATTCGGCACAGAATATTGCTTTCAATGAACTAGGAAGACAAGCAATCACTGCTGATAGCAATTGGAAAGATGGAAATTATGAAGCTAATAACACAAACCCAGGTAAAGGGCTTGCTGTTGCAAGAATGGCAGCTCATATAACTTATCTCTCTAAAAAAGGTTTGCAGGAAAAGTTTGGAAGAAAATTGCAAGAAAGAGAAGATTTGAAATTCGGTTTTGATGCGGATTTTCAAATTGAGAGTTATTTGAGATACCAAGGATCTGTATTTGTAGATAGATTTGATGCAAACAGCTACCTCTACATAACTAGGGCTATGGATTATTTTGATTTAGTTAAACAATTTAATGGAAATTTGTCTGATGCATTTAAAAATACAAAAGCTAAATTTTTTGTTATTTCTTTTACTTCTGATTGGCTTTATCCAACCCAAGAAAATAAAGATATTGTTATAGCTTTAAATTCTATTGGAGCAGATGTTGGTTTTGTAGAAATTGTATCTGATAAAGGTCACGACTCTTTTTTATTAGATGTTCCTGATTTTTTAAACGCACTAAAGAATTTCTTAGACAAATCTTATACAGAGTTAAACAATGAAAAATGAATTTAAAGTAATATCAGATTTAATTGAAGATAATAAAAAAGTTCTAGATGTAGGTTGTGCAGATGGAACTTTGATGCAATTTTTAAAAGAAAATAAAAATATAAATGTAAGGGGACTAGAAATTTCTAAGGAAAAAGTACAAGAATGTATTGCAAAAGGATTAACTGTAATAGAAGGTAATGCAGAGAAAGACTTAAAACAATTTCCTGATAAATCGTTTGACTATGTAGTATTGAGTCAAACACTCCAAGCATTTTTGAGCCCTGAACTTGTTTTAGATGAACTTTTAAGAGTTGGAAAAAAAGCAATTGTAACAATACCAAATTTTGGTAATTGGCAAGTTAGATTGCATCTACTATTTAAGGGGACAATGCCAATAACAAAATCTTTACCAGAACAATGGCACAGTACGCCTAATTTGCATATGTGCACAATCAAAGATTTTGTAAATTTTATAAAATTTAAAGAAATTAAAATGATAAAAACTTTAGCTTTAAATAGCAACAACACTTCAAATATAACAACTAATAATTTGGGAACTAAAAATTTATTTGCTGACCTTGGAATATTTTTAATAGAAAAATAAATGAAAGTTGAAATTATACCCTGCCTCCAAGATAATTATAGTTATTTAATTATAGATGAAGATAAACTGGAAGCTTGTGTTGTTGATCCAAGTGAAGCTAAACCAATAATCAATTACTTAAGCGATAAAAATATTAATTTAAAATACATCTTAAATACTCATCATCATTATGATCATATTGGTGGTAATACTGAATTAAAAAAAAAATTTGGAACTGTTGTTTTAGGATTTAATGGAGATGCAAAAAGAATACCAGAGATTGATATCTTGTTAAAAGACAATGAAATTTGGAATAGTGGAAATTTCAAAGCTAAAATTATTCACATCCCTGGACACACAACGGGACATATTTGTTTTTATTTTTTTGAAGAAAACTTACTATTCACCGGAGATACTCTCTTCTCACTTGGATGTGGTAGAATTTTTGAGGGTACATACGAACAAATGTATAACTCTTTAAATAAATTAAAATCTTTACCTAAAGAAACAAAAATCTATTGTGGCCATGAATATACTTTAAACAATTCAAAATTTTGCTTGGAACATGATTCTGAAAACTCTTCTTTGTTAAAGAAAATAGAATTTATAAAACAACAAAGAAATAATAATTTGCCTACTATTCCATCAACCTTACAGGATGAAATTGATTGTAATATTTTTTTAAGAGCAAATGACCTAAAAACCTTTTCAAAATTAAGGGATTTAAAGGATAATTTTTAACTAATTCAGCTTGACTATAAGCTTCCGGTAACTATATTGCGGTTACTTAAATTTAATATTCATACTATGTCATACGCAGTAATAAAAACAGGTGGTAAACAGTACAAAGTTAAATCTGGTGAAATATTAAAAATCGAAAAACTCCCAGATTCAAAGCCTGAAACTAAAATAGAATTTAATGAAATCCTAGCATATGGAGATGATAAAAATATTGAGGTTGGAACTCCTAATATTGAAGGTGCTAAGGTAGAGGCAGATTTAATTAAAAATAGTAAAAATAGAACAATTCTAATTTTCAAAAAAAGAAGAAGACAAAATTCAAGAAGAAAAAATGGGCACAGACAACAATTTTCTTTGATAAGAATTAACAAAATTTTTTCAAAAGATGGTAAAGTATTATCTGAAGCTGAAAAAATTAAACCAGCTTCCAAAAAAGAAGAAGTTAAGGAAGCTGCAAGTAAATAGTTATTAGGTAAATTATGGCAACAAAAAAAGCAGGTGGATCATCGAGAAACGGACGAGATAGTGCTGGTCGAAGACTTGGTGTTAAAAAATACGGTGGAGAAACTGTAATACCTGGAAATATAATTGTTAGACAAAGAGGAACAAAAATTTTTCCTGGCGAAAATGTTGGAATGGGAAAAGATCATTCAATTTTTTCTGTTATCAAAGGTAAAGTTGTATTCAAAAAATCTAAATTAGATAGAACTTACGTTTCAGTAAAACCCAATTAATAGTACAACCAAGAAAATGTTGTATTATGAAATTTCTCGATCAAGTTAAAATTTATATTAAGGCTGGAAACGGCGGTGACGGCTCACCAAGTTTTAGAAGAGAAAAGTATGTTGAGTTTGGAGGACCTGATGGAGGCGATGGAGGCAGGGGTGGCTCTATCATTTTAAAATCAGAAGAAAACTTAAACACTTTAATTGATTACAGATATCAACAACATCATAAAGCTCAACGTGGAGAGAATGGTTCTGGTCAAAATCGAACAGGTAAAAGTGGTGAGGATTTGGTTTTAAAAGTTCCTCTTGGAACCCAAGTATTTGAAGAAGATAACAAAACTCTATTATTTGATTTTAACAAAAAAGGAGAAGAGTACATTGCAGCTAATGGTGGCAAAGGTGGTTTGGGAAATACTAGATTTAAAAGCTCTACAAACAGAGCTCCAAGAAAATTTACGAAAGGAACTTTGGGAGAAGAGTTTACAATTTGGTTACAACTTAAAACAATAGCTGATATCGGAATTATTGGATTACCTAACGCAGGAAAATCAAGTTTGTTGGCAGCACTTACAAACGCAAATCCTAAAATTGCTAATTATAAATTTACAACACTTAATCCTAACTTAGGTGTTGCTAGCTATGATGATAAAGAAATCACAATAGCCGATATACCAGGATTAGTAGAAGGTGCCCATGAAGGTGTTGGACTTGGGATACAGTTTTTAAAACATATAGAAAGATGCAAATCTTTATTACATTTAATTGATATTACTAATCTTGATCTTAAGGAATCTTATGATCAGGTTAAAAATGAACTTAAAAATTACAGTTCTAAAATGCTTGAAAAGAGAGAGTTAATTGTGTTTAACAAAATAGATTTAATTGATGAAGACACAGCTAAAGATGTAATTGATGATTTCTCTAAAGATAAAAATTGTGAGATAATGACTATGACAACTTTAAATAAAGAGTCGGTTTCAAAAATTAAGGCAAAATTATTATCCTATGTATCTTAAAAATTCGAAAATTATTGTTATTAAAATTGGTTCATCTTTATTAGTTGATGAAAATAAAAAAATTAGAAAAAAATGGCTTTCAAGCTTTGCGAGGGACATCAAAAAACTAAAAGATAAAAATCAAAAAATAGTCATTGTTAGTTCAGGTGCTATCGCTCTTGGATGTAAAAAAATGAATTTTAACAAAAAAAATATTAAGTTAGATAAAAGTCAAGCAATTGCCTCTATTGGCCAAATTGAACTAATGAATTTATTCTCTCAGACCTTCTCAAAATTCAAATTAAATATTTCACAAATTTTGTTAACTCTAGAAGATACGGAGGAACGAAGAAGATCCTTAAATGCCAAAAGAACATTCGAAAATTTATTCGAACTTGGATTTATCCCAGTTGTTAATGAGAATGATACAATTGCAACAACTGAAATAAAATATGGAGATAATGATAGATTGGCATCTAGAGTAGCTCAAATTACAAACGCCGATACATTAATTTTACTTTCAGATGTAGATGGCCTTTTTACAAAAAATCCAAAAGTAAATAAAGACGCTAAACTAATAAAAATAGTAAATGATATAAACAAAGACTTAAAAGAAATTAATATCAAAGGAATTAATGAATATGGAAGTGGAGGAATGCAAACAAAAATTGAAGCTGCTAAAATTTGTCAATTAGCTGGCAGCAGTATGATTATTGCAAACGGACTGTATTCAAATCCTATTTCAAAAATTATTGAAAAAAATAATTGTACATGGTTCAGCCCAAAGGTCTCTAAACTTCATGCTAGAAAAAAATGGATAATTAGCTCAATTGCACCTAAAGGAAATATTGTAATTGATGATGGAGCCAAAAAAGCGTTAAAGCTTGGAAAAAGTTTACTAGCTGCAGGTATTAAAAATGTATCAGGAAGATTTAACAAAGGTGATCATATAAAAGTTTTAGATAAAAAAAATAACGAATGTGCTAGGGGTTTAAGTTCTTTTTCTTCTGATGAAGTAAAAAAAATTATGGGACACCATTCGAATGAAATTCAAAAATTACTTGGTTATGTTGCAAAATCTGAAGTTATTCATAAAGATGATATGGTAGAGGTATAAATGAATAATTATATGAATTTAATCGGTAAAAGAGCAAGAAAAGCAAGTCAATATAAAATAGACACAAAAGTTAAAAATAGTGTTTTAGCCTCCTATGCTAAAATGCTTGACGAAAACAAAGGTTTAATAATTAAAGAAAATACTAAAGATATTAATTATGCAAAAAAAATAGGATTAAAAGAAAATTTAATTAATAGACTTCATTTAAATGAGAAAAAAATAAACGACATCAGAAATTCTATTATTAGTATTATTAGATTTAAAGATCCCATTAATCATGTTCTAGAAAAGTGGAAAAGACCTAATGGATTAAATATTAGTAGAGTATCAATTCCAATAGGAGTTATTGGTGTAATTTATGAAAGTAGGCCAAATGTTACATCAGATGTTGCGGGTTTATGTTTCAAATCAGGTAATGCAGTAATCTTAAGAGGAGGTTCTGAGGCAATCAATTCAAATAGAATTTTATCAAAACTTTTTAGAAAAGCGCTCAAAAAAAATAAAGTAGATGAAAACTTTATACAATTTATAGACTCTAAAAACAGAAAGATGGTTGATGTAATGCTTTCCAAAATGAAAGAATATATTGATGTTATAATCCCACGTGGTGGAAAAAATCTTGTAAGAAAAGTTCAAGAACTTTCTAAGGTTCCTATAATTGGTCATCTTGAGGGTATTTGTCATACATATGTCGACAAAGACGCTGAATTAAAGATGGCAAATAGAGTTGTTACTAACGCAAAATTAAGAAACACCAGCATATGTGGGGCGACTGAAACCATTATTCTACATAAAAATATTGTTAAAAAATTTAGCAATACAATCCTGGGTAATTTAGAAAAAAATGGTTGTAAAATTTATGGAGAAAAGACTTTGGCTAAATTTTATAAGGGTAAAATTTTTAAAGCTACTGAAAAAGATTGGTCCACAGAATATTTAAGCTCAGCAGTTTCTGTTAAAATAGTAAACAACCTCAATGAAGCTATAAGTCATATTAATAAGTATGGAACAATGCATACAGACTCGATAATTACAAAAAACAAAAAAACAGCTGATCAATTTCTAAAAGAAGTCAAAAGCTCTATTGCCATGCATAACACTTCAACTCAATTTGCAGATGGAGGTGAATTTGGGTTCGGAGGAGAAGTTGGAATTTCTACCAATGTACTACCACCAAGAGGGCCTGTAGGACTTAATCAACTTGTTTCATACAAATATCAAATTACAAGTAACGGTAAAATAAGAAATTAATTTGAAATCAAATAAGACAAAAATAGGAATTTTAGGAGGATCATTTGATCCTGCTCATAAAGGTCATCTAGCAATTTCAAAAGAAGCAAAAAAAAGATTTGAGCTTAAAAACATTATTTGGGCAATCACAAAAAAAAATCCATTTAAAAACCAGAGCAAAACCTCAGTTACTGAAAGAATAAAATTCTGCAAAAAAATTATTGGTAAAAATTCATTTATAAAAGTGAGATTTTACGAAAATAAAATTAACTCAAATAAAACAATCGATTTAATTAATCATTTGAAAAAAAATAAAAATATTGAAATCTATTTTTTAATGGGAGCAGATAACTTAATAAATTTTCACAAATGGTATAAATCAAAATCTATTTCACAAAAGTGTAATATTTTAGTTTTCGATAGACATGGCTATAAAAAAAACTCATTAAAATCAAAGACATTTAAGGCTCTCAGTAATACCACCCTCAAATTTATAGAATTTAATAAAGTCAACATTTCATCTTCTCAATTAAGAAAAATTTGATAGTCTAAATTTAATTAATGGATAAAATTTCAGATCTCAAAGAAATTGTAATTACCACATTAGATCTTAACAAAGCTGAGGACATAGTGACTATTGATCTTAAAGATAAAAGTTCGATGGCAGATTATATGATAATAGCAAGCGGTACATCATCTAGACATATACAATCTTTATCTGAACAAGTATTAGAAAAGCTTAAAGATAATGGAATTAAAGACTCTAAAATTGAGGGTAAAGAAAGTGGTGAATGGAAATTGGTAGACGGTATAGATCTAATCGTTCATATTTTTCATCCAGAGAAAAGAAAATTTTATGAATTAGAAAAAATCTGGTCAGAATTTATTCCTAAAGAAAAAGTAATGATATGAAAATAATTAAATATTACTCAATTATTTTTTTATCATTTTTTTATTTAAGTTCAGCAAACTCTTCTGAAGTAGATATTTACAAAAAGATAGATTTATTTGGCGAGGTTTTAGAAAAAATAAATAGAGAATATATTGATGAGATCAATCAATCTGAAAGCATGGACTCTGCTATCAATGGCTTACTTCAATCTTTAGACCCTTATTCCTCTTATATGTCTCCTGAAATTCTGGAGGAAATGCAAACTGAAACTAGTGGTGAATTTGGCGGCCTTGGAATTGAGGTAAGTATGGAAGCAGGAGTTGTTAAAGTTATTTCACCTATTGACGACACACCAGCGTCAAAAGCTGGATTAAAAGCTGGTGACTACATTGTAAAAATTAACGATATCCAAGTACAAGGGAAATCTCTTAGTGAAGCTGTTGATTTAATGCGAGGCCCGGTAGGTTCAAGTATAGAATTAACAGTTAGACGAAGAGGAGAAAAAAAAGCATTAACATTTAATATCACTAGAGAAATAATTGAAATTCAATCAGTTAAGTCAGAGTTATTAGAAGAAAATATTGGCTATATTAGATTAACTTCATTTAATGAAAACAGTAGTGATCAAATAGAAAAACAAATAAAGAAATTAAAAAAAAATAAAAATCTTAATTCATTTATTTTGGATTTAAGAAATAATCCAGGTGGATTACTAAACCAAGCAATAAGAATATCTGATTTCTTTTTAGAAAATGGTGAAATTGTCTCCACTAAAAGTAGAAAAAAATCTGATAATAGAAAATGGTTTGCAAAAAAAGGAGACATAACTGACGGAAAAACATTATTAGTACTGATAAATTATGGATCAGCTTCAGCATCAGAAATTGTTGCAGGAGCTTTAAAAGACCACAAAAGAGCAATTGTTGTAGGTGAGAACAGTTATGGCAAAGGTTCAGTTCAATCTATTATTCCTCTTAAAAATAGAGGTGCAATACGTTTAACTGTTGCAAAATATTATCTTCCATCTGGAAAATCTATATCTGAGGTTGGTGTACGTCCAGACATTGAAGTGAATGAAGAAGGTGATAATTTTAAAATAAGAACTGACACTGATAATCAACTAAATTACGCAATTAAATTACTCAACGGATAAAATGAAAAAAGATTTACATAATCTTCCACTAAGAAGTGGAGTAGGAATTGTTGTGTTAAATAAAGAGAACAAAGTGTTTGTTGCCAAAAGAATAGATAACCCCAAAAATTTTTGGCAAATGCCGCAAGGCGGTGTAGATGAAGGTGAGGATTTTTTAAAAGCTGCTTACAGAGAACTTGAGGAAGAGACTAGTATTAAAAATGTTGAATTAGTAAAAGAATTAGATGGAACCATAACTTATGAACTTCCAGATAGATTGCTTGGTTTGATTTGGAAAGGAAAGTACAGAGGTCAAAAACAAAAATGGTTTTTAATGAGATTTGTTGGGTCAGATAGTGAAATAAATATCAAAACTAAACACCCTGAGTTTTTAGAGTGGAAATGGGTAGAGCTAGACAAAATCACAGACTTAGTGGTTGATTTTAAACTACACGTGTACAAAGAAGTTAAAGATAAAGTAAAAAAAATTCTTAATTAAGAGTTTTTAAAACTTCAATTTTTTGATCTACTAAATATTTAGCTTGATCATTAATATCTGACTTTCCTGCCTCTTCTTCAGCTTTTTTCAGTAAATCCTGTTGAACAGATTTATCCATATCAGACAAATTATAAATTGAGCTTGTTAGAATAGATAAATTATTATTTTTAAACTCTACTATACCATCCTCAACATAATAATTTTCATCACCAGATTTTGAACTTACTTTGATAATACCTGGTTTTAAAAATGAGATAATTGAAATGTGATCTTTTAATATCCCCATTTCTCCCTCAAAAGCAGGTACTACTACTTCCGATACATCTTCTTTGACCAAAAAAGATTTATCGGGATTTACTATCTCAATTTTAAATTCTTCGCTCATTAAGCTGCAGCTTCTTTTTCCATTTTTTGAGCTTTTTCAATAGCCTCTTCAATTGTACCTACCATGTAAAAAGCTGCTTCTGGCAAGTGATCATATTCACCCTTACAGATTGCATCAAATCCTTTGATTGTAGATTCTAGATCAACTAATTTTCCTGGTGAACCTGTAAATACTTCCGCAACAAAGAATGGTTGAGATAAAAATCTTTGAATCTTTCTTGCTCTTGCTACAACTAATTTATCTTCCTCAGATAATTCATCCATACCAAGGATAGCAATAATATCCTGAAGTGATTTATAAGATTGTAAAATTCTTTGGACATCTCTTGCAACTCTATAATGTTCGTCACCTACTACTCTTGGGTCCAAAATTCTTGAAGTAGAATCTAATGGGTCTACTGCAGGATAGATACCAATTTCAGCTATTTGTCTTGAAAGTACTGTAGTAGCATCCAAGTGAGCAAATGATGTTGCGGGTGCTGGATCAGTTAAGTCATCAGCTGGAACATAAATCGCTTGCACAGAAGTAATTGATCCTTTATTTGTAGTTGTAATTCTTTCTTGAAGATTACCCATATCAGTAGCTAATGTAGGCTGATATCCTACAGCTGAAGGAATTCTACCTAATAAAGCAGATACCTCTGAACCAGCTTGAGTAAATCTAAAAATATTATCAACGAAGAATAAAACATCTTGTCCTTCTTGGTCTCTAAAATATTCTGCTACTGTTAATCCTGTTAAAGCAACTCTTGCTCTTGCTCCTGGAGGTTCATTCATTTGTCCATAAACTAATGCAGCTTTAGAACCAGGGCCATCTTGCTTGATTACTCCAGATTCCATCATCTCATGGTAAAGATCATTTCCTTCTCTAGTTCTTTCTCCAACTCCAGCAAAAACTGAAAATCCACCATGTGCTTTTGCAACGTTGTTAATCAATTCCATAATTAAAACTGTTTTACCAACACCGGCACCTCCAAATAGTCCAATTTTTCCTCCTTTGGCATATGGTGCTAATAAGTCGATAACTTTAATACCAGTAACTAATATTTCAGTTTCAGTTGATTGATCATTAAATTCAGGTGCAGCTCTGTGAATAGGCCAGGTTTCTTTAGTTTTAACCTCACCTCTTTCATCAATTGGCTCACCAATTACATTAATAATTCTACCTAAAGTTTCTGGTCCAACAGGAACTTGAATAGGAGCATTTGTATTTACAACTTCATCTCCTCTTTTTAATCCTTCAGTAGCATCCATTGCAATAGTTCTTACTGTAGATTCTCCTAAGTGCTGAGCAACCTCTAAAACTAATCTGTTATCACCGTTTTTACATTCTAATGCTGTTAAAATTTCTGGTAGTTCTCCTTCAAATTTTACGTCTACTACCGCTCCAATAACTTGTGTAATTATTCCTTTGCTCATAATTATAAACTTTCTGCTCCTGATATGATTTCTATTAGTTCTTTAGTAATTGCTGCCTGACGACTTCTATTATACTCGATAGTAAGTTTGTCAACCATTTCACCTGCGTTTCGGGTTGCATTATCCATTGCACTCATTCTGGATCCTTGTTCGCTAGCTGAATTCTCTAACATTGCCTTAAATATTTGTGTTGAAATATTTTTTGGCAACAAATTGCTTAAAATTTCATCCTCGTCTGGTTCAAATTCATAACTTTCATCTGAACTATTTTGATTTCCTTCGTCATTTAAAGGAATTATTTGTTGAGCTTGTGGGATTTGTGTAATTACATTTTTAAATTTATTATAAAAAATTGTACATACATCAAACTCACCTGCTTCAAATTTTTCAATAATAATTTTTCCTACTTTGTCTGCATCAAAATAATTAGCATTCTTTGACTCTTTAAATGAGATGTTTTCAATTATTTTATCACCATAAGTTCTCTTAAGTTGGTCATTACCTTTTGAACCTACAGTAATAATTTTAAGTTCTTTATTCTCATCTAAAATTTTAGAAAAATAACTTTTTGCTTTCTTAATTATATTTGAGTTAAATCCACCACATAAACCTCTATCTGATGTCATAACAACGCAAAGATGAACTTTGTCTTGTCCAGTGCCAGCTAACAACTTTGGTGCATTTTCTTTATCTGAAATTCCACTAGAAAGGTTTAAAATTACATTGTTCATTTTTTCTGAATAAGGTCTTCCTTTTTCAGCACTTTCTTGTGCTTTTCTTAATTTTGCAGCCGCAACCATTTTCATAGCTTTTGTAATCTTTTGTGTAGACTTTACACTGGCTATTCTCTTTTTTAAGTCGTCTAAACTTGCCATATCTAATTAAGATTTAAGAGTTTCCTTTAATTGAGTAATCAGTTCAACTAATAATTTTTCTTTATCTTCTTCAAGCTTTCCTGAACTTTGTATCGATTCAATAATCTCAGGTTTTTCTGATTTGCATTTTTCTATGATTTTACTTTCAAAACCTGCAACATCTTTTAAATCAATATCATCAAGATATCCTTTAACACCACAGAAAACCGAAATTACCTGTTCTGCAACTGTCATTGGAGAATATTGCTTTTGTTTTAGAAGTTCAGTTAATTTTGATCCTCTATTCAGTAACTGTTGAGTAGAGGCATCCAAATCTGAACCAAATTGAGCAAACGCCGCCATTTCTCTATATTGAGCAAGCTCAAGTTTCATTGAACCTGAAACTTTTTTCATCGCTTTAGTTTGTGCAGATGAACCTACCCTTGAAACTGACAAACCAACGTTAATTGCAGGTCTTATTCCTTGGTTGAATAATTCAGTTTCTAAGAAAATCTGACCATCTGTAATTGAAATTACATTTGTTGGAATAAACGCAGATACGTCTCCACCTTGAGTTTCAATAATTGGAAGTGCTGTTAAAGATCCTCCACCATGTTCATCACTCAATTTCGCAGCTCTCTCTAACAATCTACTATGTAAGTAGAATACATCTCCCGGGTAAGCCTCACGTCCAGGAGGTCTTCTTAATAAAAGAGACATTTGTCTATAAGCGACTGCTTGTTTTGATAAATCATCGTAGATAATTAATGCGTGCATTCCATTATCTCTAAAATATTCACCCATAGCACAACCAGTGTATGGAGCTAAAAACTGAAGTGGTGCTGAGTCTGATGCTGTTGCTGCAACAATCGTTGTATATTCCATTGCACCAGCTTCTTCTAAAGTTTTTTGAATTTGTCTAACAGTTGATCTTTTCTGACCTACAGCAACATAAATACAATATAATTTTTGTTTTTCGTCACCTGATTCATTGATCTTTTTTTGGTTTATGATCGCGTCAACTGCAACAGCAGTTTTTCCTGTTTGTCTATCACCAATAATTAATTCCCTTTGACCTCTTCCAATTGGAACCAAACTATCAATTGATTTCAATCCCGTTTGCATTGGTTCGTTAACTGATTGTCTTGGGATAATTCCAGGAGCCTTAACCTCTACTCTGCTCTTTTGTACACTTTTATCTAATGCACCTTTGCCATCAATTGGATTTCCCAAACCATCTACTACTCTACCTAATAATTCTTTTCCAACTGGCGTATCAACAATATTTCCAGTTCTTTTTACAACATCACCCTCTTTAATATTTCTGTCATCACCAAAAATTACAACACCAACGTTTTCGCTCTCTAAGTTTAGGGCCATACCTTTAGAGCCATCAGAAAATTCAACCATCTCTCCAGCCTCAACATTGTCAAGACCATAAATTCTAGCGATACCGTCACCAACTGATAAAACTTGACCAACTTCAGTAACCTCTGCTTTATCTCCAAAATTTTTAATTTGTTCTTTTAATATCTTTGTAACTTCTGAAGGATTTATTTCCATTTATGCCTCTATCATTCTATTTTCGATTTGTTGTAATTTACTTTTAATTGAGGTATCCACCATAGTACTCCCTACCTGTACTACCAAACCTCCTATTAAACTTTCATCATGCTTGTAGTTTAATTTTATTTTTGAACTAAAATTTTTAGTTAATTCCTCTGTAATTTTTGTAATTTCTTCATTAGACAACTCTTTAGCTGACTTTAATTCTGCTTTTAACTCACCTCTTTTTTCTGAACAAATTTCAATGAAACTTTTAAGAATTCTTTCTACAAAAAAGAACCTCCTTTTTTGAATTAAAAAACTTAAAAAATTTTTTAATAATTGATCAAATTTATAATTTTCTGAAATTGTATTAACTACTTTTAATAAATCATCTTGGCTAGTAGTTGGGTCTTTTATTAAATTTGAAAAATCTTGACTTTGTTCTAATAATTTTAGAATTGAAAGTGATTGCTCCTCTATTTGGGATGTAACATTGCTTTCAGTAGATAATTCATAAAGCGCAAGTGAATACCTTTCTGCTGAAGTAATTGAAAATCCTGTGTCTTTGCTCAACTTGATACCTCTAAAATGTTGAAGATTATTTTAAAATCACGCTCTAATTAGCATATGACCTTTATGTCTTCAAGTGACTGATTGACGAAAAAGTCCTCTTTTTTGGGCCTAATTGAAGTTAATTGGATCAACATCAACTGAAAGTTTTATTCCTTTAGAAAATTTGTATTTTGGAACTGATTTTGCAATAGCATTTTGTAGTTTCATAGATTTTGAACCTCTAATTAAAAATCTGACCCTAAAGTTTCTTTTTAGCCTAAATATAGGGGCTTCAACTGGACCCAATATATTTCCCTCAATTTTATTTTCTAAATAATTTTTAAAGTCATAAGCCTCTTTTTCTAATTTTTTTTGATTTTCACCAGTCATGATCAAGGAAATAAATCTTTGATAAGGTGGAAGTTTATTTTTTTTTCTAATTTCTAGTTCTCTTTTTAAAAATATATCAGGATTTTTATTTGTAATTTCTAAAATCATATTCTTATTATTGTTATAGGTTTGAAAATATACTGTTGCAGGTTTTCCTGTTCTTCCAGCCCGTCCTGATAGCTGATGATATAACTGCAAATTTTTTTCTGCACCTCTCAAATCATTCCCATTAGCTGATAAATCAATATCAACAACAATAATACAATTTAAACTTGGAAAGTGAAATCCTTTAGAAATTAATTGTGTACCAACTAATATCTCGGTTTGATTATTTATAATTCTTTCTAATTTGCTTGATGAGTCTTTTTTATTCATTGTATCACTTGAAAAAATTTCAACTTCCTTATTAGGAAATTTTTTTTTAACTTCCTCAGATATCCTCTCTACACCAGGTCCACTAAAGACAAAATTACATTCACCCTCTTTTGAGCAATCTCTTTTTAAATCAGTTTTAAAACCACAATAATGACATAATAAATTATTTTTATTTTTATGATAAACAAGGTTGATAGTACAATTTGGACAAGAATAGCTAGTTAAACAATTTTTGCACAACGCATGAGGTGAAAAACCTCTTCTATTTAAAAAAAATAAAACCTGATCTTTTCTCTCAAGGTGAAAATTTACTTTTTCAATTATTTTATCTGATAGCCAAGATTGTTTTTCAAGTTTAGTTTTATTAAGATCTATAATTTCATAATTTGGTAATGAAGCATTTTTATATCTCTCAGTAAGTCTTGATAAGAAATATTTTCCTTTTTGAATATTTTCAAAAGTTTCAATTGATGGAACAGCTGTAACTAAATTAACTGGTATATTTTCAAATGAAGCTCTAGATATTGCCATATCTCTTGCATTATAAGTTACACCTTCATCTTGTTTAAAAGATTGATCATGTTCTTCGTCTACAATTATCATACCTAGATTTTTAAAAGGTAAAAATAATGATGATCTTGCTCCTATAATTACTTTAACTTCTCCATTTGATATTCCACTCCAAATTAATTCTTTCTTTTTTTTTGAAACGCCTGAGTGCCACACTGCTGCATTAAAGCCAAAATATTCATTAAATTTTTTTTCAAATTGACCTGTTAAACCTATCTCAGGTAACAAAATTAAGCCCTGATACCCTTGTTTTATAAGGTTTTTCAAAGCTTCAAAATATACAAGAGTTTTACCTGATCCTGTTGTTCCTTGTAACACGTGCACTCTAAAATTCTGATTATTACTTATCATTTCCTCATAAGCTTTGATTTGATCTTTAGTTAATTTTATAGATGTATTTTTGATTTCACTTTTAAAATTATCATAAGAACTGAGCTCCTTATTTTCTATTGCATGACTGCTTAATAAAATAAGCTTTAATGCCATTCCTTTTGGAATAATATTGTACTCTGAAAACCAGTTTAAAAATTTAATAGTATTTTTTTTTAGAGGAGTCACATCTAACTTCCTCAAAACTTTTTTTATTTTGAATGTTTTGTTGTTATTTTTTTCAAATTCATCCCAAACTACACCTGTAATTTTTGATTTGCCAAAAGGAACTTCCACATAGTCTCCTAATTTAAGATCAATACTACTTTCATAAGTAAATGGATGATTAAAAATATTAGGTAAAAGAATCGGAAATTTCATATTTTTATAATATGAAAAAAAATTAAGAGTGTATTGCTCTTTTTAAGAGCTCTCTACAACTTTTATCAATCAAAATTTTTAAATTCAAAGTTTAGTTTTTCTTTCATTATCAAGAGCTGACGTGACAAAATTCATCAGCTCATCCATTGGCCACCATCGACATTATAAGTCTGTGATACAATGTAATCAGCATCTGAAGAAGCGAGAAAGACTGCCATACCAGTCAGGTCCGTTGGTACTGCAAAACGTCCTAAGGGAACATTTGAAGCAACTTCAGCTTTCTTTTGGCCAATTGCTTTACCCTCAAGTTTTGCGAACATAGAATCTACATGTTCCCAATGTTCACCATCTACTACACCAGGAGCAATGGCGTTAACATTAATGCCATGTTTGATCAAATTCAAACCTGCCGATTGGGTCATTGAAATAACAGCAGCTTTTGTTGAACAATAAACCAGTACAAGACTTTCGCCACGACGACCCGCTTGTGAAGCCATATTTATAATCTTTCCACCATGACCTTGAGTGATCATCTGTTTTGCGACTGCTTGCATGGTAAACAAGGTTCCTGAAACATTAACTGCATAAAGCTTTTCGTAGCTGGAGCGAGTGATATCGACTGTTTCAGCAGCATCAAAAAGAGCCGCATTATTAATTAGGACATCAATTTTGCCTGCTGTCTTCACGACTTGTGTCACCGCATCGTCAATGCTGGACTGATCACAAACGTCAAGCATTACTGCGTAAGCTGCATCACCAAGCTCCTTGGCTGTTTTTTGTGCTCCAGCAAAGTTTATATCTGCGATTGCAACACGAGCTCCTTCAGCAATATATCTCTCTGCGAAACCACGACCAATACCCCGTGCAGCTCCTGTAATTATAGCTGATTTGCCTTCTAGTCTTTTCATATTAACCAAGACTAACAAATCCTGAACTTTCACTCAAGGAAGATAAAAAAGATAAAATTTATTTAAAGTTTATTTAATATAATTATTTACTTTGATGCTAAAAGACAATTTAGGTTTTAAACAAATTGTCCTATGGTTTAAGAGTGTATTGCTCTTTTGTCTACTGATAATGCAGCTTCTTTAACTGCTTCTGAAAAAGTTGGGTGTGCATGACATGTTCTCGCTATATCTTCTGAACTTGCGCCAAATTCCATAGCTACACCTATTTCAGCGATTAATTCTCCAGCATGAGGACCTATAATATGAGCTCCTAATACTTTGTCTGTTTGCTCATCTGCTAATATCTTTACAAATCCCTCAGCATCATCAATTGCTTTGGCTCTAGAATTTGCCATAAATGAAAATTTACCAACTTTATACTTTTGATTAAATTCTTTTAATTGTTCTTCTGTTTTTCCTATAGATGCAACTTCTGGAGTAGTATACACAACGCCAGGTATTGTATCATAATTAACATGTCCAGATTGACCTGCAATATTTTCTGCAACTGCGACTCCTTCATCTTCAGCTTTATGAGCAAGCATTGGCCCTACTATTACATCACCAATAGCAAAAATATTTTCGACATTTGTTTTAAAAGTTTTGTCAGTTTTTATTCTTTTTCTTTCATCTAAATCAATTCCTACTGCATCTAAATTTAGTCCATCCGTATTTGGCTTTCTACCAACAGAAATTAACACCACATCACATTCAAAATTGTTTTTATTGCCATCTTTATCTACTGTTGAAACAACTGCTCCGTTGTTATTCTTCTGAATTGTTTCAACTTTGTTTTGCATATTAAATTTAATGCCCTGTTTTTTTAAAATTTTCATAAACTCAGATGAAATTTCTTTATCCATTCCAGGTGTAATATGATCTAAGAATTCTACAACCTGAACTTCCGAACCTAATCTTGACCAAACTGAACCCATCTCTAAACCAATGTAGCCACCTCCAACCACGACCATTTTATTTGGTACTTTTTCTAATTTTAAGGCCCCTGTAGAGGAAACAATTACTTTTTCATCAATATCAATTCCAGGTAATGAAACTGGCACAGATCCGGTTGCTATTACTGTTTTTTCTGACTCAATGATTGTCTCATTATTCTTGTCATCTTTAATTGAGATTTGGTTTTTTGATTTAAAACTTCCGTGACCTTTAAAATAAGTAACTTTGTTTTTTTTTAATAGAAATTCAACACCTTTGGTCAATATTGTTACAGCTTTATCTTTGCTTTTCATCATCTTTTCAAGATTAAGTTTCACCTCACCTATCTCGATACCCTTATTAGATAAATTTTTTACTTTATGAAATTCTTCAGAAAGATTTAATAAACTTTTTGAGGGTATGCAGCCAACATTTAAGCAAGTTCCTCCTAGTGAACCCCTAGACTCTATACATGCTGTTTTTAAACCTAATTGTGCAAGCCTAATTGCACAAACATAACCACCAGGCCCTCCTCCAATAACTACAGCTTGAAATTTTTCTGACATTTAAATATCCAAAAATAATCTTCTAGGATCTTCTAGATTTTCTTTAATCATTTTTAAGAAAGAAACAGATTCTTTGCCATCAATAATTCTGTGATCATAAGAAAGAGCTAAATACATGATAGGTCTTATTTTTATTTCACCTTCTACTACCACAGGGCGCTCTACAATGTTGTGCATACCTAGAACACCTGATTGAGGTAAGTTTAGAATTGGAGTTGATAACATTGATCCATATACTCCACCATTACTGATAGTAAATGTTCCTCCTTGTAGATCTTCAATTGTTAATTTTCCATCTCTAGCTTTTTCAGAAATATCTTTGATATTTTTTTCAATATCTGCAAATGAAAGCTCATCTGCATTTCTTAAAACTGGAACAACTAAACCTTTATCAGTACCTACAGCAAAACTAATATTATAATAGTTTTTATATATAATTTCATCGCCATCAATTTCAGCATTAACAGCAGGGAAATGTTTCAAGGCCACTACACATGCTTTAACAAAGAATGACATGAAGCCTAATTTAATTCCATATCTACTTTGAAAGTCTTGTTGATTTTCTTTTCTCATTTCCATTATATTTGTCATGTCAACTTCATTAAAAGTTGTAAGTAATGCAGCATTTTCTTGAGCTTGTTTTAATCTCTTAGCAATTGTCTGTCTTAGTCTGGTCATTTTAATTCGTTCTTCTTGACCATATTGAATTTTTCTCTCTGATGGTTTTGGATTTGCTCCCATTAGACCAATTAAATCTCCTTTTAAAACCTGACCATTTTTTCCTGAACCTTGAACTGAATTAACATCAATATTATTTTCAGTAACAATTTTTCTGACAGCAGGAGACAAAGTATCATTTTTATTATCTATTACTGGTGCTGGTTTTGGTGCTACTTCCTCAGTCAAAACTAAGGGCTTAGGTTTTTGAATTTCTGTTTTTTTATCTTCAAAAATTTCTGGTTCTTTTTTATTTGTATCTAATTTTATTACATTATTTTCAGGAGGAGTTTCTTCTACTTTTTTAGGTTCCTCTTTCTTTTCAGTTGGTATCACTTTTGCTGCGCCATTTTCTGAAACAGAACCTAATAATGCTCCAACTTCTACTGTAGAACCATCTTGTGAATTAATTTCTGTTAAAACACCAGTTATTGGTGATGGAACTTCTAAATTAACTTTATCAGTTTCAAGTTCTACAATTGGTTCATCAGCTTCAACCGTATCTCCAGCTTTTTTTAACCATTTTGCAACTGTTGCTTCTGTAATACTTTCACCAAGTACTGGAACTACTATTTTTTCACTCATTATAATTTAACCAAACACCTTACTAATTATTTCTTGTTGCTGAGAATTATGCCTCTTTGCATATCCAGTTGCTGGAGTTGCATCAGGGCTTCTTCCTATATAAGAAATTTTATTATATTTAGCCTTTAAAGTATCTAATGTCCATTGAATATAATCTCTCACTGAAAACCATGCTCCCATATTCTTTGGTTCTTCTTGGCACCAAAAAAATTCAGCATTTTTGGCATATGGTTTAAGTTCGTTTACTAAAGCTTTTGCTGGGAAAGGATAAAGTTGTTCTATTCTAAACATGATTACATCATCTCTTTTTAATTTTTCTCTAGCATCAAGTAAGTCAAAGTAAACTTTGCCTGAGCACAAAATAACTTTTTTAATCTCAGAACTTTCTTTAAGTTTAATAAAACCATTTGATTTTGGGTCAATCGCATGGTCCCACAAAATTCTATGGAAAGTATTTTGTTTATTAAAATCTTCTAAGTTAGAAACACAGTATTTATTTCTAAGCAATGATTTTGGTGTCATTACAACCAATGGTTTTCTAAAATCTCTATGCATTTGACGTCTTAATGCATGATAATAATTGGCTGGAGTTGTGCAATTCATGACTTGCATATTATCGTTTGAACATAACTGTAAAAATCTTTCTAATCTAGCAGATGAATGTTCAGGACCTTGACCTTCATATCCATGAGGCAACAACATTACAAGCCCTGAGGCTCTGTTCCACTTTCTTTCACCTGAAGCTATAAACTGATCAATCACAACTTGAGCTCCATTTGCAAAATCTCCAAATTGAGCTTCCCAAATTGTTAGTGTATTTGGTTCAACTAAACTGTAACCATATTCAAAACCTAAAACAGCAAGTTCAGATAAAAAACTATCTACTACTTCAAATTGTTTTTGACCTTTGACAATATTATTTAGTGGAATATATCTCGAATTATCAATTTGATTTCTTAGTACAGAATGTCTTTGACTAAAAGTTCCTCTACCAGAGTCTTGTCCAACTAAACGAACTGGATATCCTTCAACTAACAAAGATCCAAACGCAAGAGCTTCTGCTGAAGACCAATCAATTCCCACTCCTTTTTCAATCGAGTCTCTTCTGGCATTTAATATTTTACTAATAGTTTTATGAATATTTTTTTCTGATGGTACTGTATTTATTTTTTTTGAAATTATTTTCAATTTCTCCTCATCAAAACCTGATATTCCTCTTTTATCTTTTCCTTTCTCAGGTTTATATCTTGACCATGTACCCTCAAACCATTCTATTTTAGGATTGTAGTCTTTTGCACTTTTGTATTGATCATCTAATAAATCTTTAAATGATTTAACATTTTGGTTTAATAATTCTTGAGTAATTGATTTTTCATTAACAAGTTTATTCCCATAAATTTTATATACACTTGGATGAGATTTGATTTTTTGATACATCAAAGGCTGAGTAAACGATGGCTCATCTCCCTCATTATGACCAAACCTTCTGTAACAAATTAAATCAACTACAACATCTCTATTAAACTTTAATCTGAATTCTGTTGCTATTCTAGTCGCATAAACAACTGCTTCTGGGTCGTCTCCATTAACATGCAAAATTGGAGCCTCAACCATTTTAGCAACATCAGAAGGATAAGGTGACGATCTTGCGAATCGAGGACTCGTTGTAAAACCAATTTGATTATTTACAATTATATGAATAGTTCCACCAGTGTTATGTCCAGGTAGTCCTGACATGGCAAAACATTCTGCTACCACACCCTGTCCAGCAAATGCTGCATCACCATGAATTAGTATTGGGATAACTTTGTTTCTGTCTTTATCTTTATGAAAAAATTGTTTTGCTCTAGTTTGTCCTAAAACGACAGGATTTACTGCTTCAAGGTGAGATGGATTATCTGTCAAACTAACATGAACAGAATTTCCATCAAATTGTCTGTCAGAAGATGCACCAAGATGATATTTTACATCTCCAGCACTATCCTCAGAGTCATCACTATATTCACCAGCAAATTCATTAAATATTCTTTTATAAGATTTTTGTAAAACGTTAGCCAAAACATTTAATCTGCCTCTATGAGACATTCCAATTTTAACTTCTTTGATTTGTTGTTGACCACCAATTTTAATTATTTGTTCAAGTGCAGGAATTAAACTTTCTCCTCCATCTAATCCAAATCTTTTTGTACCAACATACTTAGTTGCTAAAAATTTTTCAAAACCTTCGGCTTGAACTAATTTATTTAAAATTGCTTCCTTTCCATTTTTGGTAAACTGAAGAGCTTTATCATCTTGCTCAATTCTATCTCTAAACCATTTTCTTTCGTCAGGATTAGAAATATGCATAAACTCATAACCTATTTTTCCACAATAGGTTTTTTTCATAAATTTTAAAATTTCTTTAATACTGGCATACTTTTTATTAATCACGCCGTTTAAGAAAATTTTTCTTTCATAGTTTTCTTTCTTAAAACCATAAAACTCTGGATGAAGTTCATCTAAATATTCAGACTCTCTCATTCCCAAAGGATCAAGATCAGCTAACAAATGCCCCCTTAATCTGTAGGCTCTGATTAACGCAACAGCACTTATTGAATCTTTGTTAGAGTCTGCAAGTAATTGAAAATTAAATTTTTCTGAAGTATCTATTTTTTCATTATTTAAATTAGTAATTTCATTTTCATCTATTTTCTTTTGAAGCTCATCAATATTTATTTTTGTTTTTTCTGGTCCCCATGATGGTCCATTTATTTCATTAGCAATAACTTTTATTTCATCACCAATTCCTTCAAAGTAATTTAACCAACTTTCAGGGAGATCTTTATCTTTGTTGATGAATTTTAAGTACATTTGTTCAATAAATGCACTATTTGATTTATGTAAAAACGAATTTTTTTCGAAATCGAGATTTTTTGATGATGACATCTTTTTTATTTAATATATCCCTCTAAAAAATATTTTTCAATTAGACAGTTTATCAAATAAAGTTTTACCAATTATTGATGGTGATTTTGCGACTGTAATTCCACATTCTTCCATTTTTTTTATTTTATCTTCTGCACCACCTTTGCCTCCAGAAATAATTGCACCTGCGTGCCCCATTCTTCTACCTGGTGGCGCAGTAATTCCAGCTATAAATCCAACTGTTGGTTTTTTAATCTTATGGTTTTTCAAAAACTCTGCTGCTTCCTCTTCTGCAGAACCTCCTATCTCTCCAATCATTAAAATTGATTGTGTCTCTTCATCATTTAAAAACAGATCTAAACAATCTATAAAATTTGTACCATTTATAGGATCTCCTCCAATTCCAATGCATGTTGATTGCCCCAATCCATTTTCAGTTGTTTGAGCAACCGCTTCGTAGGTTAAAGTTCCAGATCTAGATACAATTCCAACTGAACCTCTTTTATGAATATTGCCAGGCATAATTCCAATTTTACATTCATCAGGAGTTATAATTCCTGGACAATTTGGACCTATAAGTCTGCTATTAGACCCATCTAATTTTTTTCTAACCCTAAGCATATCTTGAATTGGGATACCTTCAGTAATGCAAACAATTAATTCAACAGATGCATCGATAGCTTCTATAATTGCTGCGGCAGCAAATTTTGCAGGCACATAAATCATAGTGGCATCTGCCCCAACTGCATCTTTAGCTTCAGCTACAGAATTAAATACAGGTCTGTCTAAATGCTTTTGACCTCCCTTTTTAGGAGTAACACCTCCTACTAAATTTGTTCCATATTTTATTGCTTGCTCTGAATGAAAAGTTCCATGTGCACCTGTAAAACCCTGACAAATTACTTTAGTTTCTTTATTAACTAAAACTGACATTTATTTAATAGCCTCAACAATTTTCTTAGCAGCATCATCTAAGTTCTCTGCTGAAATTAATTTTAAACCTGAATTATCTAAAATTTCTTTTCCCTCTTTAAAATTTGTCCCTGCAAGTCGAACTACCAAAGGTACACTAATATTAATTTCTTTTGCAGCGTTCACTACTCCTTGTGCAAGCACATCACATCTCATTATTCCCCCAAAAATATTTATCAAAATTCCCTTCACATTTTTATCTGAAAGAATAATTTTAAATGCTGCAGAAACTTTTTCTTTTGAGGCTCCACCTCCTACATCTAAAAAATTAGCTGGCTCTTTACCATATAATTTTATGATATCCATAGTTGCCATTGCTAGACCTGCGCCATTAACCATACATCCAATACTTCCATCTAACTTGATATAAGCTAAATCATGTTTGCTAGCTTCAATTTCAGTTGGATCTTCTTCATTTAGATCTCTTAATTCTAGAATTTCAGGGTGTCTAAATAATGCATTAGAGTCGAAATTAACTTTCGCATCTAAACAAACAATCTTTCCCTCTTTTGTTAAAATTAAAGGATTTACCTCAACCATATTTGCATCTGTGCTAATAAACATTTTATAAATTGATTTGATTAATGAAATTGCCTGATCTTTTGCATCATTGTTCAAATCAAAAATTTTAATTACTGACTCACAATCTGCATCTGATATTTCTTCAGCCATATCAACTTTAGTTGTAATAATTTTTTCTGGATTTGAGCTTGCTACTTCTTCAATATCCATTCCACCTTGATCACTTGAAATAAATGCAATCTTTGAACTAGCTCTATCAACCAAACATGATAAATAGAATTCTTTTTCTATATTGGAGGATTCTTCAACATATAATCGCTTAACCTCTCTTCCTTCTGGTCCAGTTTGATGAGTTACAAGTGTTTTTCCAAGTAATTCATTTGCTGAATTTTTTAATTCCTCAAGTGTATTAAGAATTTTAACTCCTCCAGCTTTACCTCTACCACCAGCGTGAATTTGAGCTTTTAAAACATACTTTTCAGTTTTTAAATTTTTTGCTTTTTCAATCAAGTCATCAACACTTGTTGAAAAAAATCCTGCTGGAACTATTGCGCCATATTTCTTTAAAATTTCTTTTGCTTGGTGCTCGTGAATATTCATTATTATTTTGAAAGATCTGGATCTATTTTAGAGGCAGCTTCCCAAAGAGCTTTTACAGCATCAATAGAGTGCATAAACTCTTTATTTTCTTTTTCATCTAAATCCACTACTTCAATTTTCTCAACTCCATCTTTACCAATTACAACTGGTACTCCAGCATAAACATTTTCTACTCCGTACTCACCATTTAACTGCACTGCGCAAGGTAATAATTTTTTTTCATCTTTTAAATATGATTCAGCCATTTGAACTCCCGATGCTGCAGGTGCATAAAAAGCAGAACCTTTTTCTAAATACTTGACGATTTCTGCTCCACCGTCTCTAGTTCTTTGATTAATTTCTTCAACTCTCTCTTGAGAAATCTTTCCCTCTTTCACAAGATCCAATAAAGGTTTGCCAGATACTTTTGTAAATCTTGGCATTGGAACCATAGTATCTCCATGACCACCCATAACCATTGCTTCAATCTCTCTTACAGGCACACCAAACTCTAATGATAAAAACAGTTTAAATCTTGAGCTATCTAAAATTCCTGCCATGCCGACAACTTTATTTGCAGGCAAACCTGAAAACTTTTGAAACGCCATAACCATCACATCTAAAGGGTTGGTGATACAAATTACAAAGGCGTTCGGTGCGTTTTCTTTTACTCCTTGAGCTACCTGTTTAATAATTTTTAAATTTATACCAAGAAGGTCATCTCTACTCATTCCTGGCTTTCTTGGAACTCCTGCTGTTATTATGATAACATCAGAATCTTTAATATCTTTATAATCGTCTGTACCTGATAATTTTACATTAAATCCATCAACTGATGATGATTGAGCTATATCTAAAGCCTTTCCTTTAGCTATTCCACTTGCAACATCAAATAAAACAACTTCATCAACAAGCTCCTTTATTCCAATTAAATGTGCTAGTGTTCCGCCTATTTGGCCTGCGCCAATTAAAGATATTTTTTTCATTTATTTCCTTTTATTTCATTGTTGGCATTACAAATTCTGCGTTTGTACGCACACCTGAAGGCCATCGTGATGTTACAGTTTTAAGTTTAGTATAGAATTTTATTCCTTCCATGCCATGCATACCACTATCTCCAAATAATGATCTTTTCCAACCACCAAAACTATGAAAGGCCATAGGAACTGGAATTGGAACATTGATACCAACCATTCCTACTTGAATTTTACTAGCAAATGTTCTGCCTGCATCACCATCTCTGGTATAAATGCTTACTCCATTTCCGTATTCATGATCATTGATTAGTTTTGCAGCCTCTTCAAAAGTTTTAACTCTAACTACAGATAGAACTGGGCCAAAAATTTCTTCTTTATAAATTCTCATGTCTTTATTAACGTGATCAAATAAACAACCACCTATATAAAACCCGTTTTCATAACCTTGAAGTTTTAAGTTTCTTCCATCGACAACTAATTTAGCACCTTCTTCAACTCCTAAATCAACATAACTTTTTACTTTTTCTAAATGCTCTTTTGTAACCAGAGGTCCCATCTCTGAAGTTTTATCCATACCGGGTCCTACTTTTAAAGCCTCTGCTTTTTTTGAAAGTCTTGAAACTAGTTCATCACCAATATCTCCAACAGCAACAGCAACAGATTGAGCCATACATCTCTCACCTGCAGATCCGTAAGCTGCACCCATCAATCCATTTACTGCACCATCCAAGTCACAATCTGGCATAACTACTAAGTGATTTTTTGCGCCTCCAAGTGCTTGTACTCTTTTTTCATTTTTAGCTGAATTTTCGTAGATATATTTTGCGATTGGAGTGGATCCAACAAAGCTTACAGCTTTAATGTCTTTATTTTCTAAAATTGCATCAACAGCTTCTTTGTCGCCATTAACTACGTTAAATACTCCGTCAGGCAATCCAGCTTCACTAAGTAACTCTGCTAATCTAAGTGGACATGAAGGATCTTTTTCTGAAGGTTTTAATATAAATGTATTTCCACAAGCAATTGCTATTGGAAACATCCACATTGGTACCATTGCTGGAAAATTAAATGGAGTAATTCCAGCTACTACCCCTAGAGGTTGTCTCATTGACCAACTATCAACATTTGTTCCAACGTTTTCTGAGTATTCACCTTTTAATAAATGAGGAATTCCACAAGCAAACTCTACTACCTCAAGCCCTCTTGTTAAAGATCCTCTAGCATCCTCAAAAACTTTTCCATGTTCTGATACTATTAGCTTTGTTAATTCATCAGAGTTTTTTTCTATTAATTCTTTAAATTTAAATATTATCCTTGCTCTTTGTAAGGGAGGTTTCGCAGACCAAGTTTCAAATGCTTTTTTGGCTGCTTCTACAGCTTGATCTAAATCAGATTTACTTGCAAGTCTAACCTCAGATTCTTGTTCTCCAGTTGCAGGATTAAATACTTTTCCTTTTCTATCAGATGAACCTGGAATTATTTTTCCATTAACGAAGTGCTCTATTAATTTCATGAATACGGTCTTTTAAATCAAAAAAACTTAATAGTCTATTTAAACATTGGCCGTAGCTAACATTTTTTTAATTTCTGCAATTGCTTTTGCTGGATTTAGGCCTTTGGGACAAGCATTTGTACAATTTAAAATAGTATGACATCTGTAAAGTTTTAATTCATCAGCAACTTTTTTTAATCTTGCTTTTCTTTCTTCATCTCTACTATCAACGATCCATCTGTAAGCTTGTAGAAGGACTGCTGGACCTAAGTATTTATCTCCATTCCACCAATAACTTGGGCAAGATGTTGAACAACATGCACACATAATACATTCATAAGCGCCATCAAGTTTTGCTCTATCTTCTTGAGATTGATAAATTTCTGTTGTTTCTTTTTTTGAATTATTTTTTAACCAAGGTTCAATAGATTGATACTGTTTATACAAACCATCCAAATCTCCAATTAAATCTCTTTTAACTTTCAAGTGCGGTAGCGGATATATGTCTATATCTCCATCAATTTCCGAATGCGGAGTTGTGCACGCTAAACCATTTTTGCCACCCATGTTCATAGCACAAGAACCACAAACTCCATGAGCACAAGATCTTCTATAAGCTAATGTTGGGTCAATTTCGTTTTTAATTTTATTTAAAATATCTAAAACTTTTGAAGGACAATTATCCATATCAACTTCATAAGTATCAATTCTTGGATTTTCTTCAGTAGAAGGGTCCCATCTATAAACATTTACTCTTCTAAGATTTTTAGAGCCTGTTTTATCTTTAAAATATTTACCTTTTTTGACTTCAGAATTTTTTGGTAAATTCAATTGTACCATTAGTATACTCGCTCTTGTGGTGGAAAATATTGAACTTCATTAGTCAAAGTTGACTTGTGGACTGGTCTATAACTAATTTTTGTATTTTTTCCATCACACCAAGCAAGAGTATGTTGCATAAATTTATCATCATCTCTTTTTGGATAATCATCTCTTGCATGAGCTCCTCTGCTTTCTTTTCTGTGATATGCAGATTCTACTGTTGTTACTGCTTGTCTAATTAAATTATCAAATTCTAAAGTTTCAACTAAATCAGTATTAAATACTAAAGATCTGTCTTTAACAGAAATGGAGTCCATTCCATCATAAGTTTTTCTAATATCATCTACGCCTTCTTTTAAATTTTTTTCTGTTCTAAATACTGCACATTTAGATTGCATTGTTTTTTGCATTGAAAGTCTAAGTTCTGCAGTACTATTATTTCCATCTGCATTTCTTAACTTATCAAATCTATCTAAACATTTTTGTGTCTCAGACTCCGGTAGCTCTTCATGAGGAGTTCCGGGTTTAACTAATTCTGCTGCCCTTTTTGCTGCTGCTCTTCCGAATACTACTAAATCAATTAATGAATTAGAGCCAAGTCTATTCGCACCATGAACAGATACACATGCTGCTTCTCCTATAGCCATCAGACCTGGAACAGTTTTTTCTGAACCATTAACAGTTAAAACTTCTGCTTTGTAATTTGTTGGAATACCACCCATATTATAATGAACTGTTGGGACAACAGGTATAGGCTCTTTAGTTACATCTACATTTGCAAATAATCTTGCAGCATCAGTAATTCCTGGAAGTCTACTTTCAATGATATCTTTATCTAAATGACTTAAGTTTAAATGAACATGATCTTGATCTTTTCCAACTCCTCTTCCTTCATTTATTTCAATAGACATTGACCTACTAACAACATCTCTTGATGCTAAATCTTTTGCATTTGGAGCATATCTTTCCATAAATCTTTCGCCCTTAGAGTTAGTTAGATAACCACCCTCACCTCTAGCACCTTCTGTTATTAACGTGCCATGACCATAAATTCCTGTTGGATGAAATTGAACAAACTCCATATCTTGAAGAGGCAATCCAGCTCTTAATACCATTGCATTTCCATCTCCAGTGCAAGTATGAGCAGATGTAGCTGAATAATAGACTTTCCCATATCCACCTGTAGCTATAATTACAGTATGTGCTCTAAATCTATGGATTGTTCCATCATTTAAATTCCATGCAATTAATCCCTTGCACGCTCCATCTTTCATTAAAAGATCTAATGCAAAATATTCTATAAAAAACTCAGTGTTATGTTTTAAGGCTTGTCCATAAAGCGTATGAAGAATTGCATGACCAGTTCTATCCGCAGCAGCACATGTTCTTTGTACAATTCCATTTCCATAATTTTTTGTCATTCCACCAAAAGGTCTTTGATATATTTTTCCCTCTTCAGTTCTACTAAATGGAACTCCATATTTTTCTAATTCTAAAACAGCTTTTGGAGCTTCTTTACATAAATACTCAATGCTATCTTGATCACCTAACCAATCTGCACCTTTAACCGTATCATACATGTGCCATCTCCAGTCATCTTCCCCCATGTTACCAAGTGCAGCTGAGATACCTCCTTGTGCAGCAGAAGTGTGGCTTCTAGTTGGAAATACTTTTGAAATACAGGCTGTTTTCAATCCAGCTTCGCTTAATCCAACAGCAGCTCTCAAGCCAGATCCACCAGCTCCTAAGACAACTACATCATATTCATGATCTATAATATTATAAGCGCTCATTATTTTAGATTAAGTAAAATTATTATTGTTAATAATGGAATAATTATAGCAGAAATATAGAGAAGTCTGTTTGCGACATATTTGGTTTTTTCATTAGAAATATAGTCCTCAAAAACCTCACTAATACTTAGGGCAGAAAAAAAATAAGCAAAAATTAAAAATATACTAAATAAAAACTTATTTGTTTTGTTTGAAAAAAAACTAACTACTTCAGAATAGTCTCCATCATAAACTGATATGAAATTAATTATAAACCAAAACATTAAAGGGACTAAAATTATTGATGATAATTTTAAAAACATCCATTTTTTTGTAGCTAAATTCATATTAAAAAAAGTTTTTTCCAATTAAGTAAAATAAAATAGTTAAAATCAATGAACCAAAGATCACCATCAAACCTGTTATACGAGTAGTCTTCAGTTCATAGCCATAACCCATATCCATTATTATATGTCGGATTTCACTAAGTATCTGAAAACTAAAAGACCACGCTAAACCTATTGCAACAAATTTTCCAAGAAATGAATTAAAAAAAAAGTTTATCAAATCATATTTTGGTTCTCCTAAAATTAGCCAAGAAACCCAGACGCAAACTAAAGTTATTGCTAAGATATTTATTATTCCAGTTATTCTATGAGAAATAGATACTAGTGAGGATATGTGCCATCTATAAATTTGTATATGAGGAGAAAGAGGTCTTTTACTTTCCATAAAAATTATTTTTTATTAATGTTTCGGCAATTTCAACTGCATTTAAAGCTGCACCTCTAAGTAAATTGTCTGAGACAATCCACATATTTAAGCAATTCTTTTTAGTCTTATCTTCTCTAATTCTTGAAATGAATGTCTCATCTTTTCCAGCCGCTTCAAGTGGTGTTGAATATCCACCATCTTGTCTCTGATCAATAACTTTACAGCCTTCCATTTTCTCAAGACATTCTTTAATTTGATCAATTGTAAATTCTTTTTCTAATTCTAAATTTACTGCTTCAGAATGGGAAACTAAAACTGGTACTCTTACACAAGTTGCTGATAATTCAATATTTTGATCTAGAATTTTTTTAGTCTCATTGGTCATTTTTAATTCCTCTTTTGTGTATCCGTCATCAGCAAATACATCAATATGTGGAATTAAATTAAATGAAATTTGTTTTGTAAAATTTTTTGATTCAATTGCTTTGTTTTCTAATGCTAACTTAGTCTGTTCTACTAATTCATCCATTGGTGCTTTACCACCACCAGATACTGATTGATATGTAGCTACAACTACTCTTTTTATTTTAAATAAATCATGGATTGGTTTTAATGGTAAGACTAATTGTGCAGTTGAGCAATTAGGATTAGCAATAATATTTTTTTTTATATTTTTTAAGTCATCCGCATTTACTTGAGGTACAATTAAAGGAACATCAGGGTCCATTCTATAAAAACTAGAATTATCTATTACAATACTGTGACTTGCTGCTTTCGAGGCATAAGCTTCTGAAATTTTTCCACCTGCCGCAAAAAAAGTAATTTTTGCTTTTGAAAAATCAAAAGTCTCTAAATTTTCAACTTCTATGTCTTTTCCTTTAAAATTAATTTTTGAACCCGCACTTCTTTCAGATGCAACTAAAAAAATTTCTGAAATAGGCAAATTTTTCCTCTCAAGTACTTCTAGTACTTTTCTTCCAACATTGCCCGTGGCTCCGACTATAGCTATATTCATGATGGGGTTGTTATACTAAATGAAAGGTAAATCGCAAACTTTTCCAGCGCAATTATGTCCATTTACAACAACTTTTACATTTTGCTCAAGATTCCAGTATCCTTTTTGCATCATAGCTATACCAATTACTTTTTTGAAGTGAGGTGAATAGCAAGCAGATCTTAATTCTCCAATTAGGTTGTTGTTTTCATCTGTCAAATCTAGAGAACCTGTTACACTGATTTCATTAATATCAATTTTTATACCCATCAATTTTTTAGTAATTCCTTCTTCTTTTATTTTTATTAATTTTTCCTTACCCAAAAACTTTGCATCACTATCTAAGTTAACATACTTATCAAAACCACACTCAAACGGGTTATCATTGTTATCCATATCGTTTCCAAATGATAAAAGAGCACTTTCAATTCTCTCTATTAAATTAGGGCATCCAGGCTTAACATTAAATTCTTTACCAGCTTCAAATAAATGATCATATAACTTTTGACCAGACTCAATGTTTTGAACATAAATTTCATAACCACCTTGCTTAGACCAACCTGATTGTGCAATTAAATGGTCAACTCCTTCAAAATTAAAATAATCAAATCCAAAAAATTTCAATTTAGTTATTTTTTCTCCGAATACTTTTTCCATTAACTTAAATGATTTTGGACCTTGAACAGCCATAATGTCTACATTTGGTTCAAAGATTTTAACATCAAATTTATTTCCAATTGCTAATCCTTTTGCAAATAAAATTACATCAGAGTCTGCAATAGATATCCACCATTTCTCCTGACTTAATCTCAGCACAACAGGATCATTAATTAATCCACCCTGGTCATCTATAATAGGACAATAATAACATCTACCATCTTTAGATTTAGATAAGTCTCTACAAGTCATTAATTGAACTAATTTAGCTGAGTCTTTTCCTGAAATTTCAACTTGCCTCTCTGCTGCGACATCCCAAATTTGAACATGCTCTTTTAAGTGATGATAGGAATCTTCTACAGATCCAAACGCTGCTGGAAGCAACATATGATTATAGATTGTATAAGCTGTTACACCTTGTTTTTCTATTCTTGAAGTATATGGTGTACTTCTAAGTCTTCTAGATTTTGCTATCGAATAATTTTTCATTTATTTAAAAATTCTAAAACCTTGTCCCGCATTTCAAATGCTTTTTCAATCATAATCATATGTCCACATCCTTCGATTACATGAATAGTTGAATTTTTAATCAATTGAGAGAATTTTTTTCCAGATTCTAAATTAACCATTTTATCTAGAGAACCAAAAACAAACATTGATGGAACCTCAATTGACCCAGCTGTGGTTGAGCCATTTTTGTAATTATTACAAGCTATAAGATCTACAGCAAGTATTTCTCTAATATCTTTTGGAGATTGAATAATTCTTTCAACTGGATTTCCACCTATAAATTTTTTTGAGCCTTCATATCCCCACTTCATCATTAACTTTACTGCATCAGAATCTCCATTTTCCGCAAGTTCAATCAAATCAGGATGAACAGGCATTTTATTAGATCCACCTACAAAGACTATTTTTTTTAGTCTATCTTTGTATCTATGGGAATACTCAAGTATTTCTAAACATCCTTGTGAATGACCAACTAAAATTAAATTTTGAAGATCTAAGGCATCAAATACAAGTTCCAACCATTCTGCTATCTCCTCAATAGTTTTTAAACATGGCCCCTCAGAATTTCCATGTCCTGGTAAATCAATAGATAATACATTGAAATTATTATTTGAAAAAAATTGCTCACTTAATGACCAAACAATATGAGATAAGCCACTTCCATGAAGAAAAACAATGGTATCTTTGTTTTTATCTATACCTTTGCCATTGTCTGAAGCAAAAATATTTTTATTTTCGATTTCAAATATCAATTAGATTCCTAAACTTTTTTTCTCAGTTCAAACTTCTGTATTTTTCCAGTTGATGTCTTAGGTAGTTCGCAAAAAACGACCTTTTTGGGAACTTTAAATCCAGCCAAAGTTTCTTTACAAAAATCAATTAATTCTTTTTCAGTAACAGGCTTATCTTGAACCATCTCGATGAAAGCACAAGGTACTTCTCCCCATTTTTCATCTGGTTTAGCAACTACTGCTGCTATTGAAACCGAAGGATGTTTAGATAAAGTATTTTCAATTTCTATTGATGAAATATTTTCTCCCCCTGAGATAATAATATCCTTAGATCTATCTTGAATTTTTACATACCCATCAGGAAACATAACTGCCAAGTCACCACTATGAAACCATCCATCTTTCATTGCTTTGTCTGTAGCTTCTTTATCTTTAAAATAACCCTTCATTACTACGTTTCCTCTAATCATGATCTCACCGATAGTTTTTCCATCTTTAGGAACTTCTTTCATCGTCTCTGGATCTAAAACTGTTACTCCTTCTGTATTGGGATACCTTACTCCTTGTCTTGCTTTAATCTCATTTTGTTTATCTTCATCTAAATCATTCCATCCATCATTCCACGCACATTGTGTAACATGACCATATGTTTCTGTAAGACCATAAACATGCATAACTTCAAATCCAAGAGATTTCATTTTTTTAAAAATAATACTTGGCGGAGGTGCTCCAGCAGTTAAGACGTAAACTTTATGCTTTAATTTTTTTCTATCACTTTCTGGAGCTCCAGTTATCATATTTAAAACTATTGGTGCTCCTCCAAAATGAGTAATTTCATATTTATCAATAAGCTCAAAAATTTTCTTAACATCAATATTTCTTAAGCAAATTGTTCTTCCATTTAACATTGGAACTGTCCATGGATAGCACCAGCCATTACAATGAAACATGGGTACAACTGTTAAAAAGTTTAAACGATTAGGCATATTCCAGGCAACAGTACTTCCCGTAGACATTAAGTACGCACCTCTATGATGGTAAACAACACCTTTAGGATTGCCAGTTGTACCTGAAGTATAACTTAAAGATATTGCCTGCCATTCATCATCAGGCATTTTCCAATTAAAATTCTCATCTCCAGTATTTAAAAAACTTTCGTATTCTAAATCTCCAATTTTTTCCAACTTTGATTGATCAGCATGTTTGTCATTAATATCTATAACAGTTATTTTTTTATTTAAATTTTTTAAAGCTTTTTTTACTTCTACATGTAATTGTCTATCTACAACCAATACCTTCGCATCACTGTGATTTAAAATATAATTAATTGTATTAGCGTCTAATCTTATATTAATTGTGTTTAAAACAGCTCCTGTCATTGGAACTGAGTAGTGTGCCTCAAAAATTTCAGGAGTATTAAAAGCTAAAAAAGATACTGTATCTCCTTTTTGAATACCAATTTTAGAAAGTGCACTGGCAAATTTTACTGCTCTTTTATAAACTTCATTCCAAGTATAGCTTCTATCCTCATAAACTATAGCCTCATAATCAGGATAAACATCTTTAGCTCTTTGTAAAAATGTTAGAGGTGTTAATGGAACATAATTTGCATTATTTCTATCCAGATTAATATCGTAATGATTCATTATTAATTAAATTTAAATTTCATTATATTTGAGCTACCTGAAACTGCAGATTTATAATGATATTCTGCTCTTGGTAACACTTTTTCAAAGTAGAATGTAGCTGTATTAATTTTGTCTGAATAAAACTCTTTATTTTCTTCATAATCTTTAAAACTAATTTCTAAGATTTTTATCCATGAAAAAGCAATTGAAACATAACCAAGTGTTTTTAAATAGTCATTTGCAGCTGCTGATACATCATCTTTTTCGATTTTACTTTTATCTCCAATCCAACCAGTGAACTTTGACAAAATATCAAGATAATATGTAAGATCTTTTGTAAAAGATTTTACTTTTTCATGTTTGTTTTCACATTCAGATTTTATCATTTCTAAATATTTAGAAATTACATCACCATTTCTGTTTATTAATTTTCTAAATACTAAATCAGCGGCTTGAACTGAATTGGTTCCTTCATATATCGGTGTTATTCTATTATCTCTATATAACTGTTCAATACCTTGGTCTTTAGTGTAACCGTACCCTCCATGAATCTGCATAGCATCGCTCGTAATCTCCATGGCTAAATCGGTAAATAAAGATTTAACTACAGGTGTCATCAAAGAAACATAATCAGAAGCTTCCTGTTTAATTTTTTCATCTGGATGATGAAGACTAACTTCAGTTTGTTGAGACAACCAAAAGCATAAGGCTCTTTCTCCTTCAATTATTGATTTCATGTTTAATAAAGTTCTTCTTATATCTGCATGGTCAATAATAAAATCTGCACCATTTGTAGATTTAGAATTATTAGTTTTTCCTTGTTTTCTCTCTTTTGCATAAGCAAGTGAATTTTGGTAAGCAATTTCTGAAATACCCAATCCCTGAATACCGACTACAATTCTCTCAAGATTCATCATAGTGAACATTGCATTTAACCCTTTGTCCTTAGAGCCAATCATGTATCCTGTTGCATCATCAAAGTTTAAGACACAAGTTGCCGAACCTTTAATTCCCATTTTTGTTTCAATAGATCCTGTTGAAATACCATTTCTTTGTCCAACAGATCCATCTTGATTTACTAAAAACTTGGGCACTAAAAATAAACTTATTCCTTTTGTTCCAGGAGGAGAGTCGGTAGATCTTGCTAAGACTAAATGAACAATATTTTCTGTTAAGTCATGATCGCCTGATGTGATAAAAATTTTTTGGCCAGTTATTTTATAAGTTCCATCAGATTGACTAACTGCTTTTGTTTTAAGTAAACCTAAATCGGTACCACAAACAGGTTCTGTTAAACACATCGTGCCACTCCATTTACCTTCTACAATTTTAGGTAAATATTCATCTTTTATCTCATCAGTAGCGTGATGATTAATACAATTGTATGCTCCAATACTTAATTCACTATAAAGTTTAAAAGATAAACTAGCTGAAGAAAGCATTTCGTCAAAAAAAGCACTCACTGTTTTTGGCATTCCTTGACCACCATATTTTGGATCGCATGACAATGAAGTCCATCCATCCTCAATATATTTCTGATAAGCTTCTTTGTATCCTGGTGGTGTTCTAACTACACCATTTTCTAAAACTGCTGGATTTTCATCGCCTGCTTTAGCAAGTGGTAAAATTAAATTTTGATTGATTTTAGCTGCTTCTTCTAAAATATCTTTAACCAAATCTGAGCTAACTTCATTATATCTTTCAAGATCATTATAATTTTTGTTATCTCTTAATTTTTCATAGAGAAACATCATATCTTTGACAGGTGCAGAATAACTTGGCATTTGAAAAGCTTAGAATACTTAGAGGTTTATTGCAATTTTGAAATTATCGCGTCGCCCATTTGCGAAGTGGATACTTCTTTCATACCCTCAGAAAGGATATCTTTCGTTCTTAGACCATCATTTAACACAGCTTGTACTGCATTTTCTAAAGCATCAGCTTCATTATCAAGATCTAAAGAATATCTTAAAGCCATTGCAAAACTTAATACTGTTGCGATTGGATTTGCTAGCCCTTTTCCTGCAATATCCGGAGCTGAACCATGTATGGGTTCATACATTGCTCTCATTTCACCATCTTTGTTTTTTGCACCTAAAGATGCAGAAGGTAATAATCCTAAAGATCCTGTTAACATTGAAGCTTGATCTGAAAGCATATCACCAAATAAATTATCAGTAACAATTACGTCAAATTGTTTTGGATTTCTAAGTAATTGCATTGCACAGTTATCTGCAAGCATATGGCTTAGCTCAACATCTTTGTATTCTTTTTCATGAAGTTCCTGAACTTCTTCTTTCCATAGTTGTCCAGCTTCCATTACATTAGATTTCTCACAAGAGGTAACTTTATTTGATCTTTTTCTAGCAAGATCAAAAGCAACTCTTGCAACTCTAGTAATTTCACTAGTGGTATAAGTATGAGTGTTTATTCCTTTTCTTTCACCATTTTCTATTGGTTTAATCCCTCTCGGTTCACCAAAATAAATTCCACCAGTTAATTCTCTTACAATCATTATATCTAAACCAGAAACCACTTCTGGTTTAAGTGTTGATGCGCCAACTAATTGTTCAAAACATATTGCAGGTCTCAAATTTGCAAATAATTTTAATTCTTTTCTTAATTTTAATAAAGCTCTCTCAGGTTTTTTTGAAAACTCAATATTATCCCACTTGGGTCCTCCCACTGCACCAAGCATAACAACTTCACTCTCTAAAGCTTTATAAAAAACTTCATCTGTTATTGGTGTACCGTGTTTATCGTAAGAACATCCACCAGCAAGATCTTCATCTATTTCAAAGTCTAAGGATTTTTTATCATTGAACCAGTTAATTATTTTTTTAACTTCTCCAATTACTTCAGGTCCAATACCATCTCCTGGTAATAATAGAATTTTTCTTTTTTTAACTTTAATCATTAAAAATCCAAGGTTTTTTATCTTTTAATTGATTTTCAAAATTTTCAATTTTGTCAGATTTTTTTAAAGAAAGAGCAATGTCATCTAATCCTTCTAGCAAACATTTTTTCTTAAATGGATCTATTTCAAATTTAATTTCATTGTTTCCATAAATAATTTTTTGATCATTTAAGTCTACAGAAATTTCCTCTTTTCTATTTGCGTATTCAGAAAGTTCTTTTATTTTTTCTTCTTCGAGAATTATTGGTAAAATTCCATTTTTAAAACAATTACTATAAAAAATATCAGCATACCTTGAACTAATCACACAAGTAATTCCAAAATCTAACAATGCCCATGGAGCATGCTCTCTTGATGAACCACATCCAAAATTGTTTCCTGCAATTAAAATTTTTGAGTTATTAAATGGTTCCTGATTTAATACAAAATCATTAATTTCTTTTCCATTATCGTCATATCTCATTTCAAAAAACAAATTTTTTCCAAGTCCAGTTCTTTTTATTGTTTTTAAAAATTGCTTAGGAATAATCATATCTGTATCGATATTTACGATTGGTAAATAAGCTGGAATACTTTTTAATGTATTAAATTTTTGCATTTAATTTTGATACTTTCTTACATCATCTAAATTACCAGAGATTGCAGCTGCAGCTGCCATCCCAGGGCTTACTAGATGCGTTCTGCCGCCTCTTCCCTGTCTTCCTTCAAAGTTTCTATTTGAAGTAGATGCGCATCTTTCCTCTGGTTTTAATTTATCTGCATTCATTGCTAAACACATAGAACAGCCTGGCTCTCTCCATTCAAATCCTGAATTTACAAATATTTTATCTAAACCTTCTTGCTCAGCTTTTTCTTTAACTAATCCTGACCCGGGAACTACAATAGCATTTACATGGGATGATATTTTTTTGTTCTTTAAGATTTTAGCAGCTTCCCTTAAATCTTCAATTCTTCCATTTGTACAGCTTCCAATAAATACTTTATCTATCTTGATATCAGTTGCGGCCATATCAGGTGTTAATCCCATATATTTTAGTGCTCTTTCAATTGAGTTCTTTTTATCCTCATCTTTTTCATTTTGAGGATTAGGTACTTTTCCATCAATTGTAATTACGTCTTGAGGTGATGTCCCCCAAGTAATCATTGGTAAAATCTCATTTGCATTAAGATTTATTTCTTTGTCAAAACTTGCATCAGCATCTGTTTTTAAACTGTTCCAATATACCAATGCGTTTTCCCAATTTTCTCCTTTTGGAGACATGGGTTTACCTTTTAAATATTCAAATATTTTTTCATCTGGAGCAATTAATCCAGCTCTTGCACCACCCTCAATAGTCATATTGCAAATGGTCATTCTCTGTTCAACACTTAACGATGTTATTAAATCTCCAGCATATTCAACTACACAACCTGTTCCGCCTGCTGTACCAATCTTGCCAATGATTTGAAGAATTACATCTTTGGATGTTACTCCTAATGGAAGTGTTCCATTAACATTAATTCTAAAATTTTTTGCTTTCTTTTGAACGAGTGTTTGCGTCGCTAAAACATGTTCAACTTCAGATGTTCCAATACCAAAAGCTAGCGAACCAAAAGCACCATGCGTTGCGGTATGACTATCTCCACACACAATAACTGTTCCTGGTTGAGTAAAACCTTGTTCTGGTCCAATAATATGAACAATTCCTTGTCGTTTATCATCCATACCAAAAAGCTGTACACCAAATTCCTTACAATTTGATTCTAATGTATCAACTTGTATTTTTGATTCCTGATCTGATATCCCTTTAGTTCTATCTGTCGTTGGAACATTATGATCAGCAACAGCTAAAGTTAAATTAGGATGACGAACTTTTCTATTTGAATTTCTTAAACCTTCAAAAGCTTGTGGACTGGTAACTTCATGAATTAAGTGTCTATCGACAAACAATAAAGCTGTTCCATCTTCTTGCTGATCTACTAAATGATCATTCCAAATTTTATCGTAAAGAGTAGTGGACATTGAAAAAAAAATTATTTTTTTTCTGAAGTACTTTCTGTTGATTGTTCGGCAGTAGCTTCTTCTGTCTTAGGGGCTTCTTCTTTTGGAGCTTCTGCAGCTGGTGCTGCTTCTGCTTTAGGAGCCTCTTCCTTTGGAGCTTCTGTTGGTGTTGCTACATTTTCTTCAGTAACTGTTTCAGGTTTTGCATCAACATCAATACCAATTTTTTTTCTGATTTTTTCTGCAATCCTTGCTGATTTACCTGTTCTATCTCTTAGATAGTATAATTTTGCTCTTCTTACTTTTCCTGATCTAATAACTTTAATTGAGTCAATTAGAGTTCCATAAAGTGGAAATGTTCTTTCAACACCTTCACCAAAAGAAATTTTTCTAACTGTGAAAGACGAGTTTAAATCTCTGCTTTTTTTTGCAATACAAACGCCTTCAAAATATTGAATTCTCTCTTTTTTTCCCTCTGTAATTCTAACACCTACTTTAACTACATCTCCAGGGTAGAATTCAGGTATCTTTTTTTCTGAAAGTATTTTTTTAACGTTATGTTGATTTATCTCTTCAATTGTTTTCATAGTTATATTTATCAAATTAATTCTTCTTATATTTTTCCCATAAATCTGGTCTTCGGACGCGTGTTATAGCCTCAGATTGAGATAAACGCCAGTGTTTAATTTTACTGTGATCTCCTGACAAAAGTACTTCTGGAACCGCTTTTTCCTCCCAAATTTGAGGTTTTGTGAACTGAGGATACTCTAATAATCCATTTTCAAAACTTTCGTTTACCGTAGAATTCTCATTTCCCAGAACACCGGGTAAAAGTCTCAAAATACTATCAATCACCACAAATGCTGCTGACTCTCCTCCTGATAAAATAAAGTCTCCAATACTAACTTCTTCTATATTTCTCGTGCTTAACACTCTTTCATCAACTCCTTCGAAGTGTCCACAAATTATCGAAACCGATTTTTTCTTTGATAGTTCTTTGGCATAATTTTGATCAAATTTTTTTCCTCTTGGAGATAAATATAATATTTTTTCTCCCTCATTTTTATTTTGATCTAATGATTTTGCTAATACATCAGCTTTCATCAACATACCTGAACCACCTCCATAAGGAGTATCATCTACCGTTTTGTGTTTATCCTCAGCAGCATCTCTAATGTTTACTACTTTTAAATTCCAAATATTTTTAGACATTGCTTTTCCATATAGACCTTTAGACAAAGGACCAGGAAAAATATCTGGATAAAGTGTAAACACTTGAGCTTGCCACATATACTGTCCTCAGTTTATTTTTTTTCCTCAGCTGGAGCTTCTGCTGCTGGAGCTGCTTCTGCTTTAGGAGCTTCTTCCTTTGGAGCTTCTGCTGCTGGAGCTGCTTCTGCTTTAGGAGCTTCTTCCTTTGGAGCTTCTGCTGCTGGAGCTGCTTCTGCTGCTGGAGCTTTAGGGGCTTCTGCACCATCTTCCTCTTTTTTATTTCTTTCTTTTTTAGGAACAGCTTTATTTGGGTTATTTCCAGCTGCTGGCATAGGGATTAAATCATTTTCACCTAAAATTCTTGCAACTCTTGTTGTTGGTTTAGCGCCTTGACCTAGCCAATATTTAATTCTTTCAGCTTCAAGACCTACTCTTTCTTTTTTATCTTTAGGAAGTAGTGGGTTAAAAAAACCAACTTTTTCTATAAATCTTCCATCTCTTGGGAAACGACTGTCAGCTACAACAACTTTGTAAACTGGTCTCTTTTTAGAGCCTCCCCTTGATAATCTAAGTTTTAACATTTGTTCTCCTTATTTTATTATTTTAGTTTATTAAATAGCTCTGGTGGTATCCCTTGATCAGACATACCTTTCAGATTTCCTTTTGACATCTTTTTCATCATTTCAGACATCATTTTAAATTGCTTAAGCAATTTATTGATAGTGGCTGGATCTGTGCCAGAGCCATTAGCAATTCTTTTTTTTCTTGAACCATCAATTACTTTTGGATTCTCTCTCTCTTTTTTTGTCATTGATAAAATGATAGCTTCGTTTTTTGTTATAATACTTTCGTCAATCCCTGCTGAATCCATTTGAGATTTAATTTTAGATACTCCTGGCATAAAAGACATGATCCCCTCAATGCCTCCCATTTTTTTCATTTGTCTTAATTGAGAAAGGTAATCTTCCATAGAGAATTGACCCTTTTTTAAATTTTCTTCAGCTTTTTTAATGTTCTCTTCACCTAAATCTTGTGCAGCTTTTTCTACAAGAGAAACAATGTCTCCCATTCCTAAAATTCTATTTGCTATTCTATCTGGATGAAATACCTCAAAATTTTCTATTTTTTCACCTATACCCAAAAATTTTATCGGAACATTTGATACATATTTCATACTCACGGCAGCTCCGCCTCTGGCATCACCGTCAGCTCTAGTTAAGATTATTCCAGATAAGTTAACTGTGTTTTTAAACTCTTTTGCAACTGAAGCAGCAACTTGACCTGTAAGAGAGTCCGCTACAAGAAAAGTTTCTGCTGGATTAATAATGCTCTCAATTTGTTTGATCTCGCTCATCATTTGTAAATCAATTTGAGTTCTCCCAGCTGTATCAAACAAAATTATATCTGCTCCATTTAGATTTGCTGCACTCATGGCTCTTTGGCAAATATCAGTTGGTTGTTGACCTTCAATAATTGGAAGTGTCAAAATATTATTCTGTTCACCTAAAGATCTAAGCTGTTCTTGTGCTGCTGGCCTATAAATATCCAAACTGACCATCATCACTTTTTTCTTTTTGTTATCTTCTAAATATTTAGCTAATTTTGCAGTAGAAGTTGTCTTACCCGAACCCTGCAAACCAACCATCATCATAGGAACTGGTGGTACAGCATTTAAATTTATATCTGCATTGCTAGAACCTAGTAAGTTTACTAGCTCATCGTAGACAATTTTTACAACCATGTCTCCAGGAGAAGTTGATCTTATGATTTCTTGTCCTAAAGCTTTAGGTTTTACGTTTTCAACAAATTCTTTTGCAACATCTAAAGAAACATCTGCCTCAAGCAATGCTTGCCTAATACTTCTCAAGCCCTCATCTACCTGAGCTTCATTCAGAGAGGGTGCTTTTTTTAAAGAAGAAAAAATTTCTTCAAATTTATTTGTTAAATTTTCAAACATATATTTTTTTGTTACGCATAGCAGTAACGCACTAGTGGGCGAACTCTCGCTGACTAGTGTCGATCTCTTTGTTTCCAAAGACACCGCAAAGTTAATGTTTTTGCGGAAACGGCAACAACCTATAATAGAGGTTCAAAAAGTCAATAAATAAGTTAAATATCTAATTATGAATATTAAAGCATTTAAAATGGACGGTTTAGGCAATGATTTTGTAATTATTGATAATAGAGAAAAAGTTACAAATCTTACCAAAGACCAAATAATTAAAATTTGTGACAGAAACTTTATAGGATGCGACCAACTTATATTAATTAATAAAGACCAAGATTACGATGCTTCAATAGAATTTTTTAACTCTGATGGCGGGGTTTCTGGTGCATGTGGAAATGGTACAAGGTGTGTGGCTGAGCTATTAGGAAAAGAAAAAAATAAAGACACAATTATATTAACAACTTTATCTGGCCATTTAAAATCTCATATTTTAGGAGAAAAATTAGTATCTACTGAAATTGGTTTGGGCAGAACTAAATGGAATGAAATTCCATTATCTCAAGAATTAGAAACTAAAAACTTAAATATTAAAATTGTTGATTCAAATAATAATGAATTTTTTGGAGGAACGGCCGTCAATGTGGGAAATCCTCATATAATTTTTTTTGTAGAAGACAACGAACAATTCAAAATAGAAAAAGTTGGCCCAGAAATAGAAAACCACAAACTGTTTCCAGAAAAATGTAATGTCACAATAGCCACAATAGTAAACAAAGAGTTAATAAAGGTAAAAGTTTGGGAAAGAGGAGCTGGTTTGACAAAAGCATGTGGAACTGCAGCTTGTGCTACTGCCTTTGCTGCTAAGCAGGCAGGACTTGCTAGCGATAAAGTTAACATCGAATTTTCTACTGGAAGATTGACGATATCTATAGATGAAAACAATAGTATCCACATGAAAGGTCCTGTTTCTGATATAAAAGAAATCGATATAGAAATTTAATGGGAATTTTCGAAAAATTTAAATCAGGATTTAAAAAAAGTGCTTCAGCTTTTACATCGGGCCTAAGAGATATAGTTGTCAAAAAAGAAATTGATGACAAAACTTTAGACAGAATTGAAGATTATTTAATTCAATCAGATGTTGGGGTAGCTTCTGCCTCAGAAATTAGAGAAATAATCTCTAAAACAAAAATAGATCCAAACAAAGATTTAACTGCTGAGATAAATAATATTCTTAAAGAGTACATTATCTCAGTTATGAAACCTCTAGAAAATAATGAATTTTTTAAAAATAAAGAAAAACTTAATGCCATTTTAGTTTCTGGAGTTAACGGCGTTGGTAAAACAACAACTATTGGAAAAATTAGTAAAATATTAAAAGAAAATGGTAATAAAGTTATGTTGGCAGCATCAGATACATTTAGAGCTGCTGCTATAGAGCAATTAGAAAATTGGGCAAAAAAAATTAATGTTGAAATTACAAAATCTTCACAAGGATCTGATCCTGCATCTGTAGCTTATAAGGCAATAGAAACTTCTATATCAAACAATTTTAATCAAGTTTTAATTGATACTGCTGGAAGACTGCAAAATAAAAAAAACCTAATGGAAGAATATAAAAAAATAGCAAACGTTACAAAAAAAATAGATGAAAGTGCACCTCATGATGTGATTTTAGTTTTAGATGCAACTTCAGGTCAAAACGTTTTAAATCAAGTTGAAGAATTTAATAAAATTATCCCAATTACAGGCTTAGTGATGACAAAATTAGATGGAACAGCTAAGGGAGGAATACTTCTGGCTGTAGCCAAAAAGTATAAAATACCAATTATTGCACTTGGTTTAGGTGAAAAGGAAGATGATCTGCAAATTTTTGAAGCTGAAAAATTTGCTGATGCGTTTACACAAATTACTTAATTAAATTACTAGATATTAAAGGTTTATAGAAACTACATCTGTAATTATCCTTAAATTTGTAGTGTCCGCAGTCCTTTGCAATAGAGGAAATAATGAAATCAAACTTTCCATTAGTTGGATATAAATCTAATTTCTTTTCAACAATATCGTATTTGAAATTTACTTTTAAACTTTTAACAGCACTAATCATTACCAATGTTTTGTTATCCTTTAATAGATAATAAGCAAAATCATCTGGAAAAACTGGAAAATTATATTCCTTTAAAAAATTTTTTGCTTTTCTTGGAAACCATTCATAAGAAATCAATGGTGATGATACTTCTGTTTTATAATCATATATATAAAGATCTTTAGGGTAATCATTGATGTAATTACTTACTTCCCCTTTTGCTAATATAGCCTTTTCTCTTGGTTTAAAATACAAAGCAAAATTTTCATCATGCGAGTTCATTTGATCAATAAAAAATAAATTTTCAATTGAAGACAAATTTTCTTTAGAAAAAGAAGTTCCTGAAATAAGAAAAGTCAAAAAAATATAAATGAATAATTTCTTCATGATTAGAAATTAATTAGAATTTTTGGAATAAAATTGTTTTGATTGTGGCTTAATTTAAACTTTTTATAAATGAACCTAGTTGGAAAACCATATTATTATCAAATTCCATCATATGATCGTCATGTTTGGTAAAATAAGAGGACTTTGGATCATTTGCTAAATCAAACATCTTCTTTCCCATTGAAAAAGGAACAATTTGATCTTTTTCGCCATGCATAACTAAAACTGGAATATTAATATTTTTTATTTTTTCATCATTTTTATATTTATCTTTCAATATTAGAGAGACAGGAATGTATGGATAAAAATTCTTAGCTGCAGCAATCATTGAAGTGAAAGGTGTTTCTAAAATTAAACCAGCATATCTTTTATTTTGAGAAACTTCAGTTGCAATTCCTGTGCCAAGTGACTCTCCATAAATGATTAAATCACTGTCACTCAAACCTTTATTTTTAAGCCAGTTAATTGCACTTTTTCCATCCTCATATAAAGCATTTTCAGATGGTTTTCCTAAATTTCCACTAAATCCACGCCAAGCGATTATTAAAAAATTTACATCCATATTTTTAAAATGATTTAATTTATGAATTCTATTTTCTAGGCTTCCTGCATTTCCATGAAAATAAACAACAGTCTTAAATTTTTTCAAATCTTTTTCATGAAACCATCCTAAAAGGCTAATGTTATCTGCTGTTTGAATTTGAACTTTTTCTATTTCTACTTCTATTTTATCTCCTGAATAATTATTTTCCTGGGGATGATACATTAGATTTCTTTGAAATATAAAAAGATAAGCTAGTAAAATAAAATATATAACTAAGATCCAAAATATAATTTGCAAAATTAATTTCCTAGGTTTTGGTATCATAATTTTTCTTTGCTAAGTAAACTCCAACAAAAACAAGTGCAGTACCAATATAATGAAATGTTTCTAAATTTTCATCAAACAATATAAATCCGTAAATTGCTGCATAGATAGTAAATACATATAAGGTAAAGCCAGTAAGTGAAGCTCCTAAGCTTTCTTGAGCTTTAGTATATAAAGTAAATGCTATAATTCCTGGTGAAACGGCTGCAAATATAGTCCACAATAAAAAATCAGAATTAAATATAGTTTGTTCAAAATAAATTTCTTCCGCCAAATAAAATGGAAATAAACTTACTGCACCAAAAAACGATATCATAGAAAATCTAGTAAAAATCGATAATTGAGATTTCCAGTAAAATAAATAAATCGAATATAAGGCCCAGCCAATCGCAGCTGCTAACATCCATAAATCTCCAATGGTGAAATTTAAATTTAAAAGTAAATTTAAATCTCCTTTAATAATAATTGCTAAAACTCCAACTAAACACGAAATCAAACCAATAATTTTTAATAAATTAATTTTCTCTTTAAAAAATATTGCAGAAATTATAATTATAAAAATAGGAGATGAGGTATAAATAATTCCCATATTTGTAACAGTCGTTGTTTTACCTGCTAAAAAAGGAAAAGCCCCACAAACTCCACATCCCATTGCTCCTAGAAAAAATAATTTTGAATATTCATTTTTAATAACTTTGAAATTTTTTTTTAATGATGAATATGTGAAAGGTAAAAGAAGTAAAAATACAAACGTCCACCTCCAAAAAGCTAATGAAATTGGGGGCACAAACTCAACACCACCTCTAGCAACAATTAAATTAGATGCCATAAATATTGGTTGAATAAATAAAAGAGATAAAGCTAATAAATTTTTATTTTGACTAGACAATTGTATATTAAGAAAAATTATTTTTTATCGAAAAACGCTTCGTAAACCATCATAAAAATTGCTCCACCCATTAAAATATAAACAGGAAGAACATCAAAAAATCCAATCATCGATGATCTAGTCAACGTTGTTGCAAGTCCTACTAAAAAAGCAATTGCGAGAAGAGAACCTAAAAATGTTGTAAATTTTTGCATTTAATTATTACATTCCTTTTCTAACCAATTAGCAACACCTAAAAATCTTTGATCATCATATTTTGCGCCAATTAATTGTACACCTAAAGGTAAATTGTTTTCACCTTGAAGTATAGGTAATGATATACAAGGTGTACCTAAATAAGACCATACTTTATTAAATTCTGCCGTTCCTGTGCTTTTTAAACCTTTCAGTGCTACTCCAGGGCTAGATGGGGATAAAACTCCATGATAATCCTCAAAAACTTCCTTATAAGATTCATAACTTCTTTTCATAAAATCTATAGCTTCTGCATATTCTTTTGCAGAATGTTTGTTACCTTTTGAAATTGCATCTTGCATATACTTGGATAATTTTTTCTTATACTTTTTATAATAGAGTGAAAAATTATTAGCTAAATCTGTCTCATGAATTATTTGATGGTATTTATGAATATCTTTAAAGTACGAAGGAGTATCAAAAACTTCGATATTATTTTTGAATGATTTTATAAAGTAATCAAATGCTTCTCTTGATTTTTTTCCAAGAAGCTTCCAATGATCAGTTTTGTAAAAAATAAATTTAGGATCAAACAAAGGTCCTTTTTTTGTTTCTGCTAACATTTCATCACTAGAGTAATGAACTGTTGCTGTATCATAATTATCTTTTTTGATTAAAATTTTAGCAAGAAGAGCAACATCTTCTACCGATCTTCCAAAAACACCAATGTGATCTAATTTTTCAGAGGTTTTTAGAACACCATTTCTACTAATCAAACCATAACTAGGCTTATAACCAACAACTCCACAATAAGATGCAGGTCTTATAACTGAACCTCCTGTTTGAGATCCAATTGCAAGCGGAGCCATAAAAGAAGCTACTGCTGCTGCAGATCCACTAGATGATCCACCTGGGGTTCTGGAATAATCATGAGGATTTGTAGTTTTTGAAGGACCTAAAAATGCCAATTCCGATGTTGCTGTTTTACCCATTATAATTGCTCCAGCAGATATTAATAGATCAACTATTTCAGCATTCTGAGAATATGATTTCCCTTTTCTTATTGATGTTCCACATTCTGTAGGCATATCGACAGTTCCAACAATATCTTTTACCGCAACAGGTATTCCATGAAGTGGACCGAGTGGTTTGCCTGATTTCCTATGTTCATCAGCCTCTGATGCCTTTTCTAATAAAAGTTTTTTATCTAAATGCGCCCATGCTTTTACGTCTTTTTCAAATTTATTTACTCTGTCTATATAAATTTTACATAACTCTACTGATGTAATTTGTGCTTCTTTAATTTTTACAGCAAGTTCTTCAACTTTTAATGAAAAAACATCTGTCATTTTCTTTTATTGTGCAAATAAAGTTTCCGGTAACCAAAGCGCTATTCCTGGGAACATATACATTAAAAACATCGCAAATATTACAATTGCTAAAAATGGCATTATTCCTCTGAATATATCCATAAGTTCAACATTAGATTTTTGAACTCCTTTTAAATAATAAGCCGACATAGCCATGGGTGGGGTTAAAAACGATGTTTGTAAATTTAAAGCAATTAACATTGCAAAGAAATATGGATTAACACCAAATACTTCTAACAAGGGTAAAAATATTGGAACAAAAATAATTAAAATTTCAGTCCATTCTAAAGGCCATCCTAGAAGAAAAATAATTATTTGAGTGATAATTAAAAACTGCCAAGTCGTAATATTTATAGAAGTAAAGAAGTGTTCAAAAACCTCGTGTCCTCCCAAATAAGAAAACACCGATGAAAAAGTCCAGGAACCAATAAACAGCCACATGATCATTGCAGTTGTTTTAGCTGTTAAAAAAACAGACTCTTTAAAGTTTTGCCATTTAAGTGTTTTATAAAACCAAGATAAAAGTATTGCCCCAAAAGCTCCTGCTGCAGCTGCTTCTGCTGGAGTTGCAATACCTGCCAAAATAGTACCTAATACAAGCATAATTAAACCAAACAGTGGAACGAAAGAAACCAAAACTTCTTTTAAAATTTCACCAGTTGGTGGAATATCTTCTTTTGGAGGTCTAGGTGCAATAGATGGATTTAACCATGCTCTAAATACTGCATATGCAATGTAAAGACCTGCTAAAAGTAGACCTGGAAATATTGCTGCTGCAAAAAGTCTTAATGGTGATAGTTGGGCTATTACTGAATAAACAATAAGCATGATACTCGGTGGAATTAAAATTCCTAAACATCCACCAGCGCAAATAATTCCTGACGCAAATTTTTTATCATAACCTGCTTTAACCATTGCAGGCCATGCTAACAGTCCCATCAAAGTTACAACAGCACCAATAATTCCTGTAGCTGTCGAAAATAATGTACACGTAATTAATGCAGCCACCGCCATTGAAGCTGGAAGTCTATGTGCGGCCAATCTAATTGCAAAAAATAGTTTAGCTACGATCCCTGCTCTTTCAACTAGATATCCCATGAATAAAAATAAAGGCACAGCCGTAAGAACGTTGTTGTCCATAACAGTATAAGTATTTTGAACAAACAATTGGAATATACGATTATCAAAAATGTGCTCCATCATTGTTGCATCGTAATAAGCAAAATATCCAAAGCCTATTCCCATAGCCATTAAAGTGAAAGCAATCGGGAAACCTAAAAGAACTGCAAACAAAAACATACCCATCATTAAAATTGCAATTTCTGGATTTGTTAAACTAAATAACATTTTTTTTGTCCTCTTCTTGAGCTGTTCTCATTAAAACTTGTTCTGTTTCTTCAGCAACGACCATTCGTGCTGGCCATTGTCCTGTTTGAATACATATAATAGATCTAAATACTTCACTGATGCCTTGAATAATTAATAAAACACCTGCAGCTGGTATCATCGATTTAACCATATAAATTTGGATTTGAGCTGGACTACTCCAACTAGTCTCTTTTATTTTCCAAGCAAGCGCAGCATATTCATATCCATAAAAAGCTAACGCGATCACACCTGGAAAAAAGAAAATAAAGTATAAAACTAAATCAATCCAAGCCTGAGTTTTTTGACTAAATAATCTGTAAATAACGTCACCTCTAACATGTGATTCTGTTGCTAAACAATATGCTCCTGACATCATTAAAATTGCACCATACATCTGCATACTAAAATCAAAGTTCCAAAGTGTAGGTGAATTAAAAACATAGGCCATAACTACTTCATAAACAGTTCCTCCCATTAAAACTACTATGCACCAAGAAAAAGCTTTCCCCATTGATGTGCTGAGAGTATCTGCAAATTGTATAAATGGCTTCATATCAAAGAAATATATTAAAATACGTGTAAAAAAAAGGGGGTTTTTCAACCCCCTTTTAAATTTATTTTAAAGTTAATTAGATTTTAACTTTTTCGATTGGACCAAACTCATTTTCATAAGCTAATTTGTAGTTCGGTTGATTCATCAACAGATACTTCATAGTTCTCTTAGCGTATGCTTTTTGTGAGTCTACTACTTTTTTGAAGAAAGCATCTTTAGCAGAAAACTCTCCTACAACTTTATCCCAACCTTTTAATTGTTCTGCTAGGATAGCATCAGACGTTTGGTAAACATTAACCTTATGCTCATTCATCAACTTAGCAAGGTCAGTTGAATATCTAACCAATGCTTTAAAGTAGTTATCTGAGTTTGCAGCATAAGCAGCATTTCTCAAGATAGCTTGATGTTCAGGTGAAAGGCTGTTTAGTCTCTTAGTGTTCATAGGAATTTCAAACATTTCCTGAGATTGGTGGAAACTTCCTAAGTGATAGTGTTTAGAGACGTCTTGCATTCCAAACTGTGAGTCTGATGTTGGGTTGTTAAACTCAGCAGCATCAATCAAACCAGTTTTCATTGCTGGTTGGATTTCACCACCTGGTAACTGTCTTACAACCATTCCCATAGCAGTTAAAACGTTAGTCGCTAGACCAACAGTTCTATACTTCATACCTTTAACATCAGATACTTTAGTTACGTTCTTTTTGAACCAACCAAAAGGCTGTGCAGGCATTGGCATATGGAAGAAACCTGTGTAATTAAATCCTACACTTTTTACAGCTTCTTCATATAATGCTCTTCCTCCACCATACTCCATCCATCCCATAACTTCTTGAGACGACATTCCGTATGAGGGACCTGTTCCAAAAAGAGATGCAGCAGGGTTTTTTCCGTACCAGTATGCTGTCACCCAGTGACCCATATCTACTACTCCAGAACTAACTGCTTGACCAATTTCAGAAGTTTTTACAACTGCTCCAACTGGTTGCACATCAATTTTTAATTTACCACCTGACATGTCACTAACCATTTTCGCATAGTCTGAAGCCATTTCGAAAAATATGTTAGCACCTGATGGCCAAGCAGCTTGCATTTTTAAAGTAACGTGACCGTCACCTAAAGCAATGTTTGGCATAGCCACTGCTGCTGCTGTTGCTGCACCAGTTGCTGCCGCTGCTTTGAAGAACTTTCTTCTTGAAGGAGTTTTAGAACTCTTCAAAGATTTCTTATTCTTAATCATTTATTCTCCTCTAGTTAATTAACTTGGCGAGCACTAAAACATATTTTCACATTAGAGTCTTTCTAAAAAGTGACCTAGAATGGGTTAGATAGGGTTTTTTTACAATTATAGGTAGAATTTAAAACTTAAATTAATTTATTATTTTCGTAAATACAGCACTTTTCAGCTGGAATATGAAGTTTAATTTTTTCACCTGAAATTTCGGTTTCTCTATTAACTTTAGATTTAATTTCAAAATTATCCATTCTCGCAGTAATCAATTTGTAATTACCAAAATCTTCAACCTTTTGAACATTCACATCAACAAGATTTTCACTTTGATTTTTTGCAATTTTAATAAACTCAGATCTAATTCCTAATTTTATATTTTTATTTTTTAAATTAGACAAATTTGTATTCGTTTTAATTATTGTATTATTTATTTTAACAGTATTTTCTGAAGTTGCTTCACTATCAAATAAATTCATAGCAGGTGAACCAATAAAGTAACCAACAAAAGTTGTATTAGGTCTTTCAAATAATTCTTTGGGCGAACCTGTTTGTACAACTTCTCCTTCGCTCATCACAATTATATTATCTGCAAATGTCATGGCTTCGTTTTGATCATGTGTTACATAAACTAACGTTGTTTTGTATTGTTCGTTTATTTCTTTTAGGTTTCTTCTTAATCTAAATTTTAGATCAGGATCAATAACAGTTAAAGGCTCATCCATTAAAACTGCAGCAACATCTTCTCGTACCAAACCTCTTCCTAAAGATATTAATTGTTTTTGATCTGCTGTTAATTTTCGCGCAGGAGAGTTTAAAAAAGATTTTAAATTTAAAGTTTCTGCAACAGAGTTGACTCTTTCATCTATTTTGGCTTTTGAAAAATCTCTACACTTTAATGGAAAAGCAAGATTTTCAAAAACTGTCATGGTGTTATAAATTACTGGAAACTGAAAAACTTGAGCAATATTTCTTTCTTCTGTTTTTAAATCTGTAACATCCTTATCATCAAATAATATTTTTCCAGCTGATGGTCTTACTAATCCAGAAACAATATTTAACATCGTTGTTTTTCCACATCCAGAAGGACCTAAGATTGCATATCTATTTCCATTCTCCCAAGTCATCGAAAATGGATTTAATGCATAAACTGGATTTGGATCATTTGGATTGTAAGAATGTGAGATATTACTTAAATCAATTTTAGCCATTGTTTCCTCCAAATGGTGAGGATGCTAATTTACCATCAGCAGCAAAAGCATAAGCTCTATCTATTTTAAAATCTATTTTAATCTTGTCATGAATTTTAAAATTCAAAACCTCTTCTATAGAAATAATAATTTTTATAGTTCCTCTTCTTAAATGGAGCAAAGTTTCAGAACCACTAATTTCAGCAAGCTCAACTTCAAATTCATAACCATTTTCATTAAGTTCAATATCTGAAGATCTTAAACCAATCTTTAGTCCGCTATCTGTTAGCTTTGATAGATGATTGGGTGCTTTTATTTCAATACCTTCAAATCTTATTTGCTCATTAGATATTTCTGCTTCAATAATATTCATAGGTGGGTCGTTAGAAATTTCAGCAACTTTTAAAGAACTTGGGTTCTCAAATATTTCTTTTGCTGGACCTACTTGTAGCACTTTCCCCTCGTCTAAAACAATTACTTCTCCATTTAATTCCATGGTTTCTCTTGGGTCTGTAGTAGAATAAATTAAGATAGTTTCATCAGCTAAACCTTTTGAAAACAAACTCTTAAATTCCTCTCTAAGCTGTTCTCTCAATTTGTAATCTAAATTAACCAGAGGTTCATCTAGCAATAATATTTTGGCGTTTTTAACTAATGATCTTGCTAAAGAGACACGTTGTTGCTGACCACCAGACAACTCCTGTATTTTTCTGTTTTCATAGCCAATTAACCCAACTGATTTTAAAGACCCCATTACTTTATTTTTGATTTCTTCATTATCGATTTTTCTTTGTCTCAAAGGAAACGCAATATTTTCAAATACGTTTAAATGAGGATAATTAATAAATTGTTGATACACCATAGCTACATTTCTTTTCCAAACTGGAACTTTTAAAAAATCCTTACCATCAAATTCAATAGCACCACTGTCTGGGGTTAAAAGACCAGCTATAGTTTTTAATAAAGTTGTTTTACCTGATAAAGTTCTTCCAAGAATTGTATATAAATTCCCCTCTTTAAAATTAAATGATACTTCGTTTAAGTGATATTCCTCGCTTGGTTTATAAGTTAAATTGTTAGCTATTAAATTCATTATTTAATTGCTCCTGATAAATTTCCTTTAGATAGGTATCTCTCAACTATGAAGGCTACTATAATTAATGGTGCAACTGAAACCAGAGCAGATGCTGACAAACTCCACCATGGAGTAACAGATGAGTTCAGAGCAACTATTTTAACTGGTAATAACTGTACTTCTGTAAAAGTTAAAATAAATGCAAAGAAAAAGTCAATCCATCCAAAAATAATACAAAACATACCAGCAACAATTAATCCTGGTATTGAGTTTGGTAGCACCACTTTTAAGAAAGCTTGATAAGGATTACATCCATCAATCAAAGCTGTTTCATCAATTTCTCTTGGAACTTTATTAAAGAAATCAACCATAATCCAAACTGCAATAGGCATCAGTAAAACAATATAAACTACAATCAATCCTACGAGGCTATCTAATAAATTAATTGAACTTAAAAATAAGAAAAATGGAATTGATAAAACAATTGGTGGCATAATTCTTTGCGAAATAAAGAAAAATGTAATGTCATTATTTTTTACAAAGCCTGCTTTAAATGTATATCTAGAAAGCGCATAAGCTGACAACGTTCCGAGAATTATACTAATTAAACTTGCTGTACATGTTACAAACAAACTATTGAAATAAGGTTCTACTATATCAACGCCACCTTTAGCTGGAGATTTTATCAGAACTTTCCAACCTTCTAGATTAGGTTCAAAATCTACCCATGGTATATACGTAACTCCCCCATTTACAGATTGAAAATCTTTAAACGATGTAGTTAAGGCCCAAAGAAAAGGAGCAACAACAAAAACTGCCCAAAAGACAATAAAAAAATATTTTAAAAATGTATAAAGCTTGCTCATAATTTATTCTTTTAAAAGTAATTTAGTTAAAACCTTTGCAATAATTGTTAAACTTATGATCATAATAATTAAGTAAGTAAAAGACATCGAAGCTGCGTATCCCATTTGAAACTCTCTCAATCCCTTAATAAAAATATAAAAACTTGATGTTTCTGTTGAGGTACCTGGACCTCCTGATGTTAGGACATATACCGTATCCATAATTTTAGATGCCTCAATTAATCTTATAATTATTGCCCCAATTGATATAGGTGCCATTAGCGGAAAAGTTACATAAATAAACTTTCTAACTGGACTAGCTCCATCAATTGCAGCAGCTAAAAATGGTTCTTTAGGTAATGACAATAAACCTGCTAATAAAAGTAGAAACATAAACGGTGTCCACTGCCAAACCTCAACTATAATTACTGTAAATTTAGCTAAAGCTGGGTCTGTTAACCATTTCGGAGATAAACCAAAATTAGATAAAATATCATTAACAGGTCCTAAAGACTCATGAAAAAAAGTTCTCCAAATAACAGTCATAATTACTGGAGTTGTCATCATTGGAACTAAAAATAATACTCTAAAAAATCTTTTAAATTTGATGTCTTTCCAAACCATATGTGCAAGAGCAAATCCAATTACATACTGGAGAATTACTGTTGTAACAGATAAAAAACTTAATCTAAAAAAAGATTCCCAAAATCTTGGGTCGTCTGTAAATAGACGGATATAGTTTTCTATACCTATAAAATCTAAACCTGGATTATAACTATTCCATCCAGATAAACTTAATCTAACAACAAAAATAATTGGAAAGATTAAAATTCCAATCAACACAAATAGACCTGGAAACAGAAAGAAATATTTATGCTTAAAGTTCATTTGTAAAATTGGATTATATTATGTTTTTTATATGTGGCCATTTTAATAAACGGCCACATAAATTAAGTATTATTATAGTTGGTTATCTTCCATTTTAACACCAACAGCGTAGGCATCTCTTACTGCTTTTTTACCTACTCTGCTTACAATTGCTTCCCACTCTTTAGCAACTTCGTCTAATGCTTCTTGAGGAGACAATTGTCCTGCTAAAGCTTTAGAAGTTCCTGTAGCAACAGCACTTGTAAACTCAAATACACCTGGAACTCTTAGAGGGAAAACTCTATTTTGACTTTTCTCCATATCTAAAAGTGTTTGAGTGTAACTGTTAGCGATCTCTGGATCCCAACCCATACTATTAATGTAAATATTAGGGTCGAAGTCAGAGTTTTTGAAAGGGTTAACACCAAATCTACCAATTGCTAAGTCAGCTTGGTGGTTTGCTCCATTTGAGAAGAAGCAAAGATAATCAAACGCCATATCTTTTACTTTACTTTTCTTAGCAACACCAACTGCCCAACCCCAAACAATGTAAGGAGCTTGGTTGTATTGGTTTTCCCAGCTATTTGAAACTCTGTTCCAAACTTTGTTAGCACCTGGAAGAGGAGCTGCACCTACTTTATTTTTAATAGGGCTATCATCCTGCATCGCTGCAATAAACGCATCATCCCATGAAAAACTAAATAAAGTTTGTCCACCACCAAATGATCCAATTTCGTCACCTAGACCAAAGTTAGTTCCCCCTGGAGGAACATATTTAGTAGCTTCAACCCAATCAGTTAAAGCTTCAACGAAACCTGGATTATTAATGTTTGGTTTCATAGTTTCTAAATCAAAAAAGAAACCACCTGGAGTTCTTGGATTTTTAGCATATGCAACTGATCTGCTGAAAAAAGCTGCGAACATTAAGTCGTCTTTTTTCATAACTTCAGCTGAACCATATTCTAACTCACCATCTCCATCCCAGTCCCAACCATTAAAGAATTTTGCCATCTCAGCATATTCTTTCCAAGTTGTTGGAACTTTTAGATCTTTTCCTGTTTCTGCTTTATATTTTTTTTGCATTTCAGGATTATCAATGACGTCTTTTCTATATTTTAGATAGTGTCTGTCACCATCAACTGGATACTGGTACATAGTTCCATCCCAAGATGATACACCCATATGAGATTTAGTTACGTCTTTCATCTCTGTTGAGTTCATATACTTCTTAGGAACTGGTGCTAAATATCTTTTCCAGTCATTGATAAAGTTAGAAAATCCAAACACAATATCGTAAGGTGCTTGTCCAGCTTGAAAAGGAACCATTGCTTTAGAATACAAATCACCCGCTGGTGTATGAGTAACTTCAACTTTAGCTCCAGTTAATTTTTCAAACTGTTCAGCATGAAGAGCTGTTGGCTCTCCCATTACTGGAATTGCGTGAGTATTTATTTTAAGAGTTTTTCCTTTGTAATTTTTCTTAGACATTTCCTCATAAGAACAATCACCTGGAATATCTCCTGTTGCTTTGATATGTGGGAATTGATCACTCCACTTATCAGCATATGCCATAGGGCTAAATATCATCATACTTGATATTACAGCCGTTAAGCAGGTTTTTATTATTTTCATTATCACCTCTCTTTTTTTTTTATGGAACTAAAACAGCTCGTCCCTTAACCTTACCATCGTTAAGATCATGAAGTGCTTTATTAGCATCGTCTAAACTATACTCCTGCATAGAGAGCTTAACTTTACCTCTGTCAGCTAACTCCATTAATTCATATAATTCAGACCACGTTCCCACTAAATTACCTACAATTGTTTTCTCAGAAATAATTAAATCAACTGCAAGTGATTTAATTTCTTCTCCATATCCAACTATGTAGTAAAAACCACCATTAGAAGTCATTTGAATTCCCATGGCAGTAGATCCTTTTTCACCTACGAAATCAATTACAGCTTCAGAACCTTTTCCTTTTGTTAGTTCTTGAACTTTTTCAATTTCGTTTCCATCAATTAAAACTCCGTGGTCACCACCAAGTTCCATTGCATGTTTCAATGCTGCTTCAGATTTTTCAACAATAATAATATCTGCTGCACACATAGCTTTTAAACATTGAATAGCGATGTGACCTAAACCTCCTGCGCCAATAATTGTACAGCTCTGACCAGGTAGCAAATGTCTTGTTGCTTTTTTTACCACTCTATAAGCTGTAAGACCTGCATCTGAAAAAGGTGCAACATCTTTAGGCGCTAATACTTTTGGAAGTTTAATTAGATTTCTAACGCTAGTTTTTAATAGTTCAGCGTAGCCACCTTCTTTGATACTTAATCCAGGAAATGCACCTGCTTCAGCATGCATATCATTACCTCTTCTACAATCTAAACAAGTTCCTCCTGTTCCAGAAATAAGTGGGTGTAATATTACAGGATCACCCTTTTTAAATTCAGTAACGTCTGAACCTACATCCTCTACCCAACCAGCATTTTCATGTCCCATTACACATGGTAATAATTTTCCATCTGGATCTTGGATATGTTTCCATACTCCTTCAATAATATGTAAATCAGTTCTGCAAACTCCTGCAGCACCAATTTTAACTATAACGTCTGACGCCTTTTCAATTTTAGGATCTGGCATCTCCTCACCTGTGACCCAGACCTTTTCTTTCATTTCAGGGTCATATTTATGCAAAACCTGTGCTTTCATTATTATCTCTCCTTTAATATTTAAGTAACACTATTAAAATTCTGATATAGAATGGAGTCAACGGCATCTTTATATGTACAAAAAGTTAACAATTACAACCTGTGGTTGGTTGTTGTATCTAGAAAAACAAATAAACTTTTAAAATGTCAAACTTAAGTCACTCAAACAGCGAACTTAAAAATATCCTACACAAAAGGAATATGAGCTCTTATGAGATGGGAAAAGATATTAACGAAAGTTGGTTGAGATGTATCAGTGAAGGCCTTGATCCGTTTAATGATCCTAAACAAAGTGTAATTTCATCAATCGAACTAAAAGAAATAAAAGAGCGAAACGAAGCTGTCAGAAGAATAATTATTCCTGAACTAGAACTTCTTTATTCCCAAATAGCGGGAACAAATTTTATGGTAGCTTACTCAGATGAGAAAGGATTAGTCTTAGATACAATTTATGACAAATCTTGTTTACAAACTGACGTTGGTAAAACAGTAATACCAGGATCAATTTGGGCAGAAAAAATTTGTGGAACAAACGGTCTTGGATTATCTGTTGAACTAAAAAAACCAACTATCGTTTCAGGTAAAGAACACTTTTTTACTGCTCATGAAAATATATCGTGCTTTGCAAGTCCAATTATAAATTATGATGGTAAAATTATTGGTATTATAGATGCTTCAACAGACTCGATGTCCAGAGAACAACATACACTAGCTTTAGTAAGACTTGCTACTAGAAGTATCGAAACCAAATTGTTTATTAAAAAGTTTGAAAACGAATTAATTATTTCTTTTCATCCAAGACAAGAATATCTAACTACAACTAGTGTTGGGATGCTGGCGATAAATGGTGATGGATTAATTGTAGGTGCAAACAACAATGCAAAAATTATGCTTAATGGACTAGTTGATTTAAAAAATGAGAATTTTAACAAAATTTTTACAACTTCATTTTCATCAATTGCATCAGATATCTTAAATAATAAAACTCTAAAGATAACAGATCATTTAGGTTCATCTGTTTTTGTAGTCAAAAGTCAAAATTTTAAAGAAAGTAAATTTATAGAAACTGATAAACAAAACAAAACTTACGCTTGTAAAAATTGTGAGGATACAAAAATTAAAAGAGAAAAGTGTATCTTAATTAGATCTACTTTTAGTGAAACTAATAATATTTCTGCAGTATCAAGAAAATTAGGTGTGTCTAGAACTACAATTTATAAGCATCTAAATTAGATTAATTATTTTTTATTAAAAAATATAAATAAGAAGTTAAAGACGTAACTAGTACAAAAGACATTGCTAATTGAAATGAAGCAATTTCAGAATAATTTAAACTTAATCCTAAATCTATAATAAGGCCAATTATCCATTGCAGAAAGAAGGCACCTATAAATATTAACAAATTATAAGAAGTTAGAGCTTTGCCTGCATTAGAAACAGAAAAAGCCATCCCAACTGCTGGCTGAATTAAAGACAAAAATACAGCTGAAACTATGAATAATGCCCAATGAATTGAATCTGTATTTGGACCTAGATAAATAATTACACCCAATACCAATAAACTTAATGGTGAACCATATTTCAACAATCTGATTGCATCATTAACATTCTTTGAAAATTTCGGAACAAAATAGCCCCATATTAAAAATGATAGCAGCATAAAAAAATAAATTAAAAATAACCCTTTTGCACTTTCCTCTGGTGTATACCCAGATACTTTTATCATCCAAGGACCAGCCCATAGTGTTTGGATAGCAAATAATCCTCCAGTGCTAAAAAAGCCCATTGGAATAACACTTCTGAAGAATTGATTTTGCCAAACAATACTCAATTTTGCATCATCGTTTTTCTGACTACCTTTTGAAGTCCACTGAGGAATAAAAATAATTATCAAAATTATACAAACCAAAGTTATGAAAGCTAAAAGCAAAAATATATTTCTCCAACCAATTATAGGTAAGAAAAATTGAACTGGTAAACTTGATGACAACATACCAATTGCACCGACCATTAACATCCATGAGTTTGCACGTTGTTGGGTTTCATCTTGATACCAAATCCGATAAGCTGTCAAAGGCCCCATTAAACAAGCTCCAACACCAACTCCTATAATAATTCTAGATACTAAAAGAGTTAAAAAATTCTCAGCGAGAGCAAATATTAATAAACCAACAATGGTTAATGATAAAAAGTATGAAACAATTTTTCTTGGACCTCTCATGTCTAGCATATAGCCTAAAGGGATTTGTACACTTGCAAATCCTAGAAAATATCCACCTCCCAATAATCCAAGCTCTCCCGCAGAAAGATTAAATTCATTTACTAATTCAGGTGAAATTGTTGCAGTTATTGCTCTTAAGAGAGTAGAAATAAAATATCCTAAAGCAAAAACTAAAAAAATTATAATAGCTTTTGATTTAGCTAGAACAGGTTTATTCATTAAAATTTAGTTAACTTTATTAACGCAATTACCAGTTCTAAAAAATTCTTCTATATTGTCTATTGCTAAATTTCCCATTGCAATTCTAGTATCTTTTGTAGCGCTTCCTAAATGAGGCAAAACAAAAACACTCGGGATTTTTAAATAACCAGGATTTAAGTTTGGTTCATTTTTATAAACATCTAATCCTGCAGCATAAATTTTTCTTCTATTCAATGCATCAATCAAAGCTTCATCATCAACTATATCACCTCGAGCAACATTTGTTATCACAGCACCTTTGGGGAAATACTCAACTGTCTCTTTATTTATTAGGTTTTCTGTTTCCTTTGTAGCTGGGCAACAGATAGATAAAACATCTGAAACTGAAAAAAGACTTTTTATACTGTCATGATAAATTGCGCCCTGCTCTTTATCTTCACTTAATTTTGAACGATTATGATAATGAATAACCATGCCTAAAGATTTAGCAATATTTGCAATTTTTTGACCGATACGACCCATACCTAAAATTCCTAGTCTTGTTCCTGTTAACTGTTTTCCAATTAAATAATCTGCGGACCATTTCCATCCACCCTCACGCGCAGATTCAATTCCTTCTGACGCTCTTCGACAAGCTCCTAATATAAGCAATATTCCTATCTCAGCTGTAGCATCTGACAAAACTTCTGGGGTATTAGTTACGGCAATACCTCTTTTTTTAGCAGCATCTAAATCAATATTTCCAAAACCAACTGCAAAATTTGAAATTATTTTAATACTATCTGGAAGTTTATTTATTGTATCAGCATCTAATTTTTCAGTTAAAGATGATAAAATTCCATCACATCCTTCGCTCATTTCAATAATTTTTGATTGTGAATAAAGTTCATCATTTGAATTAAATTTAGCTTCAAATAATTTTGATGCTTTATCTTCACTCTCTCGGATCAGTCTTCTTGTAATTAAAATTTTTTTCATAAAACCCCTATTTTAAAATTTCAGGTTTGGGACCGCCTGTGTACCAATCCAAAACTTCAATTGTATGTAAAATTGGGACTTTAGTACCATGAGAAATTTGGGTAATACAACCAATATTTCCTGTTGAAATAAAATCAGGGTTTAAACTTTCTATGTTATTTACCTTATTTTTTAGTAGTTGTTTTGCAATTTTTGATTGTAAAATATTATAAGTTCCAGCTGATCCACAACAAATGTGTCCTTGTGGAATTTCCATAATTTCATTGTCAGTTTTTTCAAGTAATGAAATTGGTTGTGAATGGACTTTTTGACCATGCTGCATTGAACATGCAGAGTGATAAGCAACTTTATATTTCTTTCCTTTAGATTTTATATTTAGTTTTAAACTTTCAAAAATATATTCAGAAATATCTCTTGTAAGATCTGATATGACTTTTGCTTTTTTACTTAACTCTTTGTCATCTCTAAAAATAAAACCATAATCCTTCATGGTAGTACCACAACCTGATGTATTAGATAAAATTGCGTCTAAATTTCCCTTTTGATGCTCCTCATACCAAGTATTTATATTATTTTTAAAATCTTGGTGAGCATCCTCTTCTTTTCCTAGATGGTGATTTAAAGATCCACAGCAACGAATTTTTTTTGGAACTACAACTTCAACCCCATGTCTATTTAATAATCTGATTGTTGCTTCATTTATTTGAGGTGAAATTTCTTTTTGTACACATCCAGTTAATAAAGCAACTCTTGCTATTCTTTTCTTGTCCGAAACTTTGTAAATCTCTTTAATAGGTAAAGTTTTTTTTGGAAAAGTTGTTGGCATTAATTCAATCATGTCTTTAATCTTTGTAGGCATTAAGAATTTAAATGGCATTGCCAATTTAACAAAAAAACTTGAGAGTCTAAATACTTTAACATTTGGTAAAGTGATTGATAAAAAATATCTAATTAGTTTATCAAAAAAAGATCTTTGATAATTTTTTTCAATATATTTTTTTCCATGATCTATGATGTGCATGTAATTCACACCAGCAGGACAAGTAGTCATGCAGCTATAACATGAAAGACAACGATCGATATGCTTAACAACTTTTTCAGTTGGTTTTCTGTTATTTTCCAACATGTCCTTAATAAGATAAATTCTACCTCTTGGACCATCCAATTCATCACCTAACAGCTGATGTGTAGGGCAAGTAGCATTACACATTCCACAGTGAACACACTTTTTAAATACTTTTTCTGTAGCAAAATTATCAGAGTCTTTAAGTTGCTGTTCAGTAAATTTTGTTTGCATTAAATTCCTCTATACATTTTTCCAGGGTTTAAAATTCTTTTTGGATCAAAACTTTTCTTAATTTTTTCTGAAATCATCAAACGTATATCATCAACTGTAAAAATTGATTCTCCATAATCATAATCAGCAGAAGTTTTTATTACAGTTAAATAACCACCAGATTCCAAAGCTATTTTTTTTAGCTCTTTTATTTTTTCTTCTTTATGTTCATCAACTTCTATCCAAAATAATGATCCACACCAATCCACAAAATATTTATATTTATTATCTAAAAATTTTAATAAATTTGATCCTTTTGCTGGAGGAATAACCATTCTAATTAAATTATTTTTTGTATTCTCAAAAATTTCTAAATTATTGATTTTTTTCCAAAATGGTTCTGATTGATAAACATCTAAAGTAGAATTTTCAAATTTATCAAGTTCAAGCTCTTTACTTAAATTTTTAATTTTTTCCTTAATTGAAATTTTATCTCCCTCTACTCTAAAAGCTAGAAAAGAAGTATTTGATTTTAAATCATTAAATTTAAATACAGAATTTTTTTTCTTCAAAAAATCATCATCCTTTGATTTATTAGGAATATACGCTGCTCCTGATATTTCACTGCTGGAACTTGATAATTTAATAAATAAATCAAAAATTTCCTCAGATTTATCAATATAAATTGCAATTGTATTTGAAGAATCTTTTTTTGGTAGAACCTTTAAAGTGATTTCTGTTAAAGCTACTAAGGTGCCAAAGGATCCAGCTATAAGTTTTGACAAATCATAACCAGTAACATTTTTAACTACAGTACCTCCTGATTTGATAATATCCCCTTTACCATTTACTCCTTTAAAACCTAACACATGATCTCTAACACTTCCAACTTTAAACCTTCTTGAGCCTGCATAATTACAGGATAAATACCCTGCTATAGTTCCTTTGTTAGATACACCATTTTTTATATAACCAAAATCAATAGGCTCAAAAGCTAATTCCTGATTATTTTCATCAAGTATTTTTTCAACTTCTTCTATTGGCGTACAAGCCTTTACTTTAATATATAGTTCTTCAGGTCTGTAATCTATTATGCCTGTTAATTTTGAAAGCGACATTGTGTTTGCTGATTGAGCTTTGTTTCCTATGAAGCTTTTAGAATTATGTCCTATTATTTCTGTGGGAGAATCTTTTTTATAAAGTTCTCTAATTAATTCTGAAACTTCACTCTCGTTTTTTGGATAATAGATATTATTAGAATCTTGGAAGATCTGGGAATTTATCTTTGCTTTTGTGGACATGAACCCTTCCTTCCTCCGCGCATTTTCTAAGAATAGGATATACTTTTCCAGGATTTAATAAATTTTTCTCATCTAATGATTTTTTAATATCTAACTGTTGTTGAATATCATCGTCATTAAACATCTCACACATAAGTTCTCTTTTTTCGATACCAACTCCATGCTCTCCTGTGATTACTCCTCCAAGTCTTACGCAAGTCTTTAATATTTCTGATCCAAACTCTTCGGTTTTTCTTAACTGCTCTTTATCATTTCCATCAAACATAATTAGTGGATGTAAATTTCCATCACCTGCATGAAAACAATTTGCCACTGGTAAATTATACTTTTCTGAAAGTTTTTTTATTTCAAGTAAAGCTTCTGCGAGTTTACCTCTAGGTATTGAGCCATCCATACAATAATAATCTGGGGCCATCGCTCCACATGCTGGAAACGCAGCTTTTCTCCCAGCCCAGAAAGATAATCTCTCTTTTTCATTTTTGCTTAGTTTTAAACTTGAACAATTATTTTTTTTACAAATTATCTCAACTTTTTTGATCAACTCATTTACTTCTGACTCTGTTCCATCAAGTTCAACGATTAATAATAATTCAGCATCTCTTGGATAACCAGCTTTGCTAAAATTATCTGTTGCTTCAATAAGAGCTTTGTCCATAATTTCCATTCCAGCTGGAACTATTCCACTTGAAATTATTTCAGACGCTGCATCTCCTCCTTCTTTAATAGATGGAAAACCAATTAAAGCTGCTTTAACAACTTCTGGTTTTTTCAGAATCTTAACAGTTACTTCAGTAACAACGCCTAATAATCCTTCTGAACCACAAATTAATCCCATAAGGTCATACCCTTCTTGATCAAAAGATTTTCCTCCAATTTTACAAATGGTTCCATCCATCATTACCATTTCTACACCTAAAATATTGTTTGTAGTGGTTCCATATTTTAAAGAATGAACACCTCCTGAATTTTCAGCCACATTACCACCTATTGAGCATGCTAATTGACTAGATGGATCTGGAGCATAATAAAAACCCTTATGTTCTACAGCATGAGTAATTCCTAAATTAGTAACACCAGGTTGAGTGATCACACATTTATTCTCATAATCAATTTCTAAAATTTTATTAAATTTTCCTAAACCCAAAAGGATGGCATCTTGCAAAGGTAATGCCCCACCGGATAAACCTGTACCAGCTCCTCTTGGAACTACTTTGATATTTTCTTCATTACAATATTTAAGAATTTCGCTAACCTCTCTAGTGTTTTCAGGCAAGACCACGGCTAGAGGTGTTTGGGTATAAACTGAAAGAGCATCAGTTTCATAAGGTCTCAATTCATCGGCTTCGCTTAAAACATTTTCTGGATTAGTTAGACTTGATAGTTTTTTTACTATTTGAGATTTATTAGATACAATAGACCTATCAATTTTTGGTAAAGCTATTTCAGACATAGCTTAACCTAGCATTTTTTTGATATTTTCCAATGCGTTAGAAATGTTATCCTGAGATGCAGCAAAGCTAAATCTTACGTAATCTTTGCATGTTTTTCCAAATGCCGTGCCTGGGACAATAGCAACACCCGCTTCATGCATGGCTCTTTTACAAAACTCTGAACCATCCATTCCAGTCCCTATAACTTTTGGAAATGCATAAAATGCTCCTCCTGGCAAACTGCATTCTATTCCAGGTAGACTATTCAGTCCTTCATGAATTAATTTTCTTCTTTGTGTAAATTTTTCCATCATCAAATCAATTGAATCGTCTGGTCCATCAAGCGCTGCTATTCCTGCAAATTGAGCCGCAGCATTAACACAAGAAACACTATTGATTAGTAATTTATTAATATGTTCAATTAAATTTTCAGGCCAAAAACTCCAACCTAATCTCCAACCTGTCATTGAGTAAGCTTTACTCCAGCCCTCTAAAACAATTAGTCTTTCTCTTAACTCAGGATAGTTAAAGAATGTTGGCATTTCTTTATTGTCAAATATTTGTCTACTGTAAATTTCATCACTTAGGATTGTAACATGCGGATGTTTTTTTAAACCCTCTGCTAATTTATCAATTTCAGACTTCTCAACAAAACTTCCAGTTGGGTTGTTAGGGTTAATTAAAATTAACAATCTAGTCTTTTCAGTGATTAAAGATAAAATTTTATCTGCACTAAATTTTAAATCTTTATCTTCTGTTAAATCATAAGGTACAGCAGTAGAGCCTGTATAATTAATCATAGATTCATAAATAGGAAAAGCTGGTGTTGGATGAATAATTTCTGCTCCTGGCTCACCAAAACACTGTATTGCATAATGCATTGTAGGTTTTCCACCTGGCATTATGATAATTCTTTCTGGATCTACTTCAGCGTTATATCTCTTTTTGATCCATCTAGTAACCGCTTGTCTGCACTCTAAAATTCCGTTTGAAAGAACATACCCATGGTGACCATCATCTAAAGCTTTCTTTGCAGCTTCAACTACATGTTTAGGTGTTTTAAAATCTGGCTGACCCAACCCAAGATGTATCATTGGGTTTCCTTGTGCTTCTAATTTTTTAGCTTCTGCTAAAACTGAAAAAGCACTTTCTGTTCCAAGTCTATCAAGTGACGCTGCTAGTTTCATAATAAAGTTGGAAAATATACATAAATTAAGTTAATTGTCTATTAAGATAAAATTTGAATTTCCTTAATTTATCTTAATTTCTGTAGATTATTTTTGATTCATCAAGATCTTTTACAGATTTACAGCCCATCAAAATCATATTTCTTCTAATTTCTTTTTGCATGTTCTCTAGTAATCTTTCAACACCTTGTTGTCCTCCAGCGCCCAAACTAAAAAGAAATGCTTTTCCAAAACTACAAGCTGTTGCGCCGGCTGCAAGAGCTTTTAAAACATGCGTTCCTCTTCTTACTCCACCATCTAGAATAATTTCTAACTTATCACCTACTGCATCTGAAATTGCTTTAACTTGATCAAAAGGTGATCTCGATCCATCCAATTGTCTTCCCCCATGATTAGATATCATTATCGCTGTACAGCCTATATCAATTGCTCTCTTTGCATCTTCAACGGACATTACACCTTTTAGTGCCATTGGTTTATTCCATTTTTTAATACAGTATTCTGCATCTTTCCAATTCATCGCTGGATCATATTGCTCATTAATATAATCCATTACTGATTTAGATATGTTTGTTCCTTTGTCGGTTTTGTTTTTAATATTTGCTAACTCAAATTTTTTATTAGTAAAATATTTAAAAACCCAACCAGGTCTCATGGCAAAACTTAATAAACTATCTAATGTAAATTTAGGTGGAGTAGTAAAACCAGTTCTATGATCTCTTTCTCTATTTCCTGCAACTAATGTATCAACAGTAATGCACATACCGTCAAAATTTGCTCTGCTACATCTATCAATTAAATCATCAGTAATTGATTTATCCTTATGGATATAAAGTTGAAATAGTTTTGGACCGCTAGAAACATTCGCAACTTCTTCTATAGAGAATGATGCCATTGTTGACATACTATAAATTGTATTAAATTTTTCTGCTGCTCTAGCAGAAGCTTTATCACCTTCTGGGTCATACAAACTTTGCATCGCTGTAGGAGACAAAAATAGAGGCATATCAATTTTTCTACCAAAAACTGTTGTAGATAAATCTGGCTCTCCAACACTGTTTAAAATATTAGGAACTAAATCACAGTCGTTAAACGAATCTGTATTTCTGTTTAAAGTTATTTCATCATCAGCACCTCCATCAATATAATGAAATATTGGTGCTGGTAATTTTTTCTTGGCTAATTTTCTAAAGTCATCAAAATTATAGCAATCATTTAAATTCATAAAAGTGTATTAGAAGCTTTTAAAGAAATTAAACATATAACTATTTGCCCCAGGATTTTTATCTCCTATACTTGCATTAGATATATGATTATATGAAAAACCAAATTGACTGCTCTCAGACATATCTAAAGAAATTTGTAACTCAGATTTAAATTCTAAAACGTGACCTAAGTCTTTTCCATCACCTTCGTGATATAATCCTGGAGTAAAACTTGGATTAAAATTTAAAGAACCTATTTTATATTGTGCTTCTACTCCTGTATAAACATAAGCCGCACTATCTGCAGTTATAAGAGCACCAGTAATAGGTGATAAATTTCCAAGAAAAGTATCTCTATTTAAGTTTTCATTTTGATGCTGAAAGCCAATTAATTCTGATTTTTTTCCATCGTCACTAAAATCAAACATCCCAGTATAAACGTTAAACTCAGTATTTAAATCTCTCTGTTTAATTTCCTCTGCATTTGATGAAATCGGAAACGCTAGAAATATAAGTAAAATCAGAATTTTTTTTAAATGCATTTTGGATTAATTTTTAAATTTTAGTTTTTTGAAGATTATTGCACCTCCAAGTAAAAATATCAATATTGGCAATAACCAAAGAATATAAGTATTTTTATTTAAACCAGGATCATACAAAATCCATTCTCCGTATTTTTCTTTAAAAAAATCATAAATTTGGTTTTCAGATAATCCTTCCTCAAGTTTTTTATCAACTAAAATTTTCATGCTATTTGCAAAATCTGAATCAGAATCATACACAGATTGACCCTGACAAATTAAACATCTTAAATTTTTCGTAATCTTATTTCTTTCAAGCTGATCACTAGCAAATGATATTTTTGGAATTAATAATAAAATAATTAAAGCAATTTTTAAAATTTTCATTTTATTATCGAGTTAATTTCGTTAATTAATTTTTCATTTAATGGTCCAATGTATTTTGCAACTATTTTATTTTTATGGATCAAAAAAGTTTCTGGCACACCATATGCCCCCCACTCTATTGAAATTGTACCATCTTCATCTAATAAAATTGTTTCGTAGGGATTTCCTAATTTTATTAGAAAATTTTGAGCATTATTAAAATTATCTTTATAATTTAATCCAATTAAAGTTACTTTATTGTTTTCACTTAATTTCATTAAATAAGAATGTTCTTGTCTACAGGGTACACACCACGAAGCCCATATGTTTAATAAATAAAATTTATTTGAATTAAATATTTCTGATGAATTAACATTTTCTTTAGTGTTAAACTTAATACTAGAAAAAATTGGTATATCTTTTTTTATTTCTGACTTGGGAGTATAAATATTTGTATTTTGCAAACCTTTAT
>NZ_JBNAIZ010000010.1:0-80873 GCF_052047875.1 Candidatus Pelagibacter sp. HIMB1521
GATTTATTTAGATTAACAATTAATTCTCTTATTTGATTTATATCAATGTTTTTTTTATCTTCAGCTACGTCTATAAGATTAAAATTTGGATTAGATTTATTTTGTATAAGTTTGAATGATTTATTTTCTAAATTAATTTTATTATTTTCAACATCATAAGAATGTTCTTCATCTTCTGATAATACAAAGTTTATTAGATGATAACCTAATGTTGCTTTGCCAATACCCTTTTCACCAGATAAAAGTATTTTATTCGGCAATTTATTATTTAAATATAATTTGGATAAATGTTTGAAAATCTCTTGATGTTTGTACAAATTCTGTTGTGTAGATGAATTTAGACTCATTTAATTAACTTTTTAACTTGATTGATAATTAATTTTTCATTTATCTTAATATCTGAATTTGAATCAATTATCTTATATTTTTTCTTATTTAGTTTTGATAACTTAAGAAATCCATTTTGAACTTTATTATAGAAACTGCTATTAAATTGATCATATCTATTCAAAGATTTTCTCATTTTTAATCTTAAGAAAAGATTTTTTTTATTTACAACATTAAGAAATGTAAAATTAACCTTAATATTCTTTAATAAATATTTATTAATTATATTTATAATTTTAATATCAACACCCATGCCATAATGCTGATAAGCTATTGTAGAGTCTATGAATCTATCAATTAAGATAACTCTTTTTTTATAATATTTTTTAATAAGATTAATATTTTCACTTCTGGCAGCTAGATATAAAAGTAAGTCAGTTTTTACATTAAAATTGGATTTCTTATTTAAAATTAATTGTCTAATTTTTTCAGAATTTAAACTTCCTCCAGGTTCTCTTATTTTTAAATATTTAACTTTATTTTTGTCGAAATACCTTGAAACAATTTTAATATGATGACTTTTGCCACTGCCTTCTATACCTTCAAAAACAATTATTGGCTTCTTAGACATCGCCCCAAATTAAGTAGTTTAATGATTTAAGCAATCTAGAAAAGAAATTTACTTTTTTAATTTCTTTTAAAGCAAGCAAATCATACTCACCTACTAATTCTTGGTCATAAATTACTTTTAATGTTGCAACTTTTTGATCTTTATTTATTGGTGCTTCTACAGGACCATCATAATTTACAGAAACCTTTAATAATTTTTTTTTGGCTTTTTTAATAGTTTTGTAAATGTCTTCATTTGTATATACATCAACTGTATCTTCTTTTCCTAACCATACGTCTATCTTTTGAAAAGGTTTATTTGCTTCAGTAATTTTAACTAAATCAAAATTTGTAAGTCCATAAGTTAACATTTTAGTACTTTCTTTTGATCTTGCATTTTTTGAATTAAAACCACTACCAACAGCAATTAATCTTCTTCCATTTCTCTCTATAGATGAAGCTAATGAATATTTTTCTACAGCCAAATAACCAGTTTTGATACCATCTGCTCCAAGATTTTTATATAATAAAGGATTTCTATTACCTTGTGTTATTGGATCTCCTCCTGTTCTATCCCAAGTAAATTCTTTTTCTGCAAACATTTTATAAAATTCTGGATGTTCTTTAATTAGGTATCTAGACATGATCATTATGTCTCTAACTGTTGAATTGTTATCAGGATGATTAATTCCTGATGAATTAGAAAAATTTGTATTGTCCATTCCTAATTCTTTAGCTTTTGCTGTCATTAAGATTGAAAACTCTTCTTCAGTACCCGCTATGCCTTCTGCTAATGCAATACAAGCATCATTACCAGATGCTATGATTATACCTTTTAGTAAATTTTCAACTGAGACCTCGTCCCCTACCATTATAAACATTGAGGAATAACCAGATGTAGATAATCGCCAAGCTTTTTCTGAAATAATAAATTTTTCATCCATACTTAAATCTCCTGACTTAATTAAGTCAAAGGCAATGATGGAGGTCATGATTTTCGTCATGGATGCAGGATAAATTGATAAGTCCGCTTCTTTTTCAAAAAGAATTTCACCAGAATGATAATCTTGAATTATTGCAGTTTTTGCTTTCACATCAAAATTAGCAAATGATTTAGATGCAAATAAAATGAATATTAAAATAATTAAATTTAATTTTTTAAACATCTTTAATAATTTTTAGGTTTTCAAAATTTAGTTTTTCTATTTCGTCAAATGACTCTTGAATTTTTTTTATATCATTAAATGGACCTAATAATACCCTATATTTTGTTTGAGATAATTTTTTTATAACAGGATTTGTTATCTTTGTTTCATCCTTAATTCTTTGGATCATATTTTCAGCTGAATCTTTATAATAAAAATCTGCAATTTTAATTGAATATAGAAAATTACTTTGAGAAGTCTTAGGCAATTCCTTTTTCTCTACAGTTCCTAAATTATCTATGGTTATTCCATCCACAGGAGCTTTTTGAGCTACTTTTTTTTCTTCATCAAACGTTTTAGCTTTTTTGGCTACAAAAGTTGATTCATCAGAAATTAGAGACAATTCAACATAGGGTTCATTTTCATCAAGCAATAATTCATCAACAATTCTTTTGGTGATTACTGAATTATAAAAATTTGAAAAAATTGCTTTATTAGATATCACTTGTGCAATAACAGTTTTTGTATTTTCAGGGTTAGTAATTTTCACAAAAGAATTTTTTCTAATTTTGGTATGAAAAATAAACAAGCCTCTGTTATCTAATTTTTTTGAAATGCTTTTTTCATTAAAGAGATTTTCGTGGTAAATTAATGCAAAGCCTTGGTTGGTATACTCTCTATCAAAAATATATTTAGAACTATCTTCCTCATTTTCATCTGAAGATTTTAAAGTTGTTTCTGCTGTCGATGTATCTGGTTCTGTCTTAATAGTTTTTTTTTGAGTTGTTTCTAATTGTTTGCATCCAATAAAAAAAATAAACAACAATAATTGTAATATTATTTTAAAGTTCATCTTTGAATTTATCCTTTAATGTGCATACGGCTAAAGCAAATCTTAAAGATCTATTCCATTGTAAAATTATTTCATAATTATTAAAGACCACATAAGCTGGATTTAATGTTTCCGCATCAGGAATTATATCTTTATCTGGTGTTATTATTGCAACTTCTAATTCATCATAATTATTTGAAATAATTGAATTGTTCTGAATGTATTGTCTAAAAAACTTTAATTGTTTCTTATCATGTAGTTTTTTTGCAGAAATATTTAAATATTTTTTTGGAATATCATTATTTAAATCAATTCTATAAAAACATGGTTCATTAGATTTCCAACCTATTTTCTTTAAATAATTACTCGCCGAAGCATACGCATCAGGGTTACTTTTTAAATTTATTGAACCATTGCCATCATAATCTGTTGCATAATTTTTCATAGTAGAAGGCATAAATTGGAAGTAACCAAAAGCACCTGCCCAAGATCCATATAATGTTTTATAATCAATTTGATTTTTCTCAATTAAATTTAAAAGAATTAAAAGTTCTTTTGTAAAAAATTCTGATCTTCTTTTGTCAAAACTTAATGTAGCTAGTGAAGAAAGAATGTCCATTTTACCAACATAGGTTCCAAAATTTGTTTCTATACCCATTAATGATAAGAGAAGTTCTTTTTCTATGTTAAATTCATTTTCAACAGAGGTAATTAAATTTAAATTATCTATATAAAGTTTTTTTCCTTTTTTTACTTTTTGGTCAGAGGTTCTTTTTGATATGTAAGTTTTTGTATCTTCATAAAATTCTGGTTGATATCTATCATATTTAATTACATCGGGTAAAAACTTAGTATTAGACATAACTAGATCAAATGTTGCTTCAGAAATATTATTTTCTAGAGCAATTTTTTTGAAATTATTTTTCCATTTTTCGAATTCTATATTGATATCTGCTAAAGTGTTTGAATGAAAAAAAAGAGATAAAATAAGTATAAGTTTAATTAGTTTCATATAAATCTCTCAAATATATTATTACAGCAATCCAGATTAAAATGAAACTTACTAGTTTATTAAATGAGAAAACTTCATCGTAATAAAAAAAACCTAGTAAAAATTGAAGAGTTGGTGTGATATAGAAAATCATCCCAGTCGGACCTAATCCACATAATTCAACTCCTCTTACATACAAAAATAAAGGTATTACCGTCATTGGACCTGCCAACAATATTATTAACATCATTGGAGGGTTGGATAACGAGAAATCATTGTAACCATTAACTGCAATTAGATAGAATGCACCAATTGCAATTGGCAATATAAATAAACTTTCTATTAAAAGTCCAATATCAGTATCAACATTAACCTTTTTTCTTACTAAATTGTAAAAGCCCCAACTTAGTGCTACAAGTATACCAACCCAAGGAAGTGATTTTAGACTTACAAAAATTAAATATAAAATTGATAAAATAACTAAAGTAATTGAAAAAATTCTTTTATTATTTAATTTTTCTTTAAAAAAAATATAACCAAGAAGAACACTTAATATTGGCATTATAAAATAACCAAAACTCGCATCTATTATTCTGTTGGTGGCGATTGCATAAATCCATACACCCCAATTCATAAAAATCAAAAACCCTGACGTAAAAAGATAAACAAGATTTTGTTTACTTTTAATTATCTTAAAAAAAATATCCCACTTTGAAAAAAAGAAAGTTGTTAATATTAAAGTCAAAGTTGTCCATAAACATCTGTGAACTACTAGTTCAATATAACCAATAAAAGTAATATATTTAAAATATAAAACCCCAAAAAAACCCCACCAAAAAGATCCAAATCCAGCAAGTAAAAGCCCTTTATTAAATTCTTTGTTCATGAGGCTTTGATATTAGTCGTTAATGAGTTTTTTTCGACTATTTTATGGTTGAATTAAATAATTATAATTATAAAACCTTGCTCACGGAGAGATGGCTGAGCGGTTGAAAGCACCGGTCTTGAAAACCGGCAAAGGGGCAACTCTTTCCTGGGTTCGAATCCCAGTCTCTCCGCCATCATCTTAATATTTAAAATTTTTAAACAACAAGCTAATATTGTTTTTTTCTATTTCAAATTCAGTATCAAAACCATTATAGAAATTATACAAATTTGTGTCATCAATATTAAGAAATTTATCTAAATCAATTAAATCCTCTTTTTGCAAATCATCAATGTATTTTTTTACAAATTCACCTAAGAGCTTATCCATTTCCTTGGTACCTCGATAATTGGAACGATAAATAATTTTTTTTTTTAATTCACCTATATTGAGCCTCATTATTAGAATATAATTAATTTATTATGGATAATAAAACTAATTTTGAATATTTATTATCTGATCTAACAGCTTTAAATGGTGTTGGTATAAAAACAACAAATTTACTCAAGAAAAAGAATATAAATAATATTTTTGATTTACTTTGGAAACTTCCAAAGGCTTATACAGATAGAAGTTTATCAACAAAAGTAAAAGATTTAAAGGTCGGTGAAAATCAAACTGTTACTGTTGTAGCAAATAAATATTTGTTTCCAAGAATTAGAAAATTACCAAATAGAGTTAAATGTTCAGATGAAACAGGTGAGTTAGATTGTGTCTTTTTTAATAGTTATGAGGGATATATTAAAAAAATACTACCATTAGGAAAAGAAATAACGGTAAGTGGCAAAATTGGCTACTTTAAAAATAAATATCAAATTACCAACCCTAAGTATGTATCTGAGGACTCAAGTTTAATTAAACAAGTTCATAATAAATATTCATTAACTGAGGGAATATCTGAGAAAATTTATAATAAAATCATAAAACAAATAATAGATAAATTACCTAACTTAAAAGAATGGCACTCAAGTAAAATTTTAAATAAATTCAATAATATCAATTGGAATGATGCAATTAAAGAATTACATAAGCATGAGAATATAGGAAAATACAAAGATCATTTTTATCAAAGACTTGCCTTTGATGAAATATTTGCAACATTTTTAGTTAATTCAGAAATAAGAAAGAAAATTAAGAAAGTAAAAAAAAAAAATAAAATTATTAATTTAAATAAACAAAAACAACTCATTAATAAATTAGAATTTTCATTAACTGACGATCAATTTAAATCGATTAACGAAATTAATGAAGATTTATCATCCTCAACCAAAATGTTTAGATTATTGCAAGGAGATGTCGGAAGTGGAAAAACAATTGTCTCATTATTAGCTGCATTTAATACTATCAATTCTGGTTTCCAAGTAGCTGTTATGGCCCCTACCGAAATACTAGCAAGACAACATTATAATTTAGCAAAAAAAATTTTTCCATCAAACATATCAACAGAGTTAATTTCTGGTAAGTCTAGCTACAAAGAAAAAAAATTAATGCTCAACGAACTAATAAATAATAAGATTAATATAATTTTTGGTACTCATGCTATTTTTCAAAAAACTGTTAAATTTAAAAAATTAGGATTAATTATTATTGATGAACAACATAAGTTTGGTGTTAATCAAAGAAAAAGATTATCTGATAAAGGGGGGAATGATTGCGATGTATTATTGATGACTGCCACACCTATTCCTCGAACTTTAACAATGACAATTTATGGTGATATGGATTTATCAATTATTAGAGAAAAACCTAAAAACCGTAAAATGATAAAAACTTACAGTAAATTAGAAAGTAAAATTGACGATGTAATTAAATTTATAAAAAAAGAAATTAATTCAGGAAATCAAATATTTTGGGTTTGTTCATTAATTGAGGAGTCTAAAAAATTAGATCATACTTCTGCAATTCAAAAATTTGAATATTTAAAAAAATTATTCCCTAAACAAGTCTCTATTCTTCATGGAAAAACAGATATAAATGAAAAAGATGAAATTTTAAAAAGATTTTTAAAAAAAGAATTTAAAATATTAGTATCTACGACCATTATCGAGGTTGGAATAGATTTTCCAAACGCCAATGTAATTGTAATTGAAAATGCAAATAAGTTTGGCCTATCTCAGCTCCACCAATTAAGAGGTAGAGTTGGCCGTGGAGAGAAAGAAGCAACTTGTATTCTGATGTTTAAGTCAAATTTGAGTGAAAATGCTAAAAAAAGAATAAACATATTAAAAGAGACCAATGATGGATTTGTTATTTCTGAGGAAGATATGAAGATAAGGGGTTTTGGTGATATATTAGGTTTTAAACAAAGTGGTGTTAAAAATTTTAAGTTAGCAGACCCAATACAGAATAGTGACTTATTTGAATTAGCTGAAAAAGAAATAAAAAGAATTGAACTTGAAAATGAAAATTTAAGTAAGTTTAAACCATTAATTAAATTATATGATAGAGCAGATATAATTAACGATATCGCTTAATTTTTTTCTGTTGTTGTTGTTCCAGCTGATACAATAAATTTAGAAGCTTCTTCAAAAGTCATGTTTAAAAATATAACTTCGTCTTTTGGGAACATTAGCAAAAAACCACTTGTTGGATTTGGAGTTGTTGGAACAAATACATTTATTAATTTTTGATTTGTTTTTTCAGCTATTTCACCAGAATTTTCTTTTGTAGCAAAACCTACAGCCCAAACGCCTTTTCTTGGATATTCGACAAGGACAACGCTTTTACTTTTGCTGCCACTTTCTTTAAACGATTGTGACATTTGTTTTATTGCAGACCAAAAAGTTCCAAGGAGCGGTATTTTTTTAAATAAACTGTCTATTAACTGAAGAAATTTTTTCCCTAAGTAAGATAAAGATATAAATCCAATGATTGTTATGAAAATAATTGAAATAATTATTTCCAAACCAGGTACATTAAATGGCAAATAATGATTAGGATTTATTTGAGAAGGTAAAATTTTTGAAGACGTATTTATTAAAAATTTACTTAAATAAATAGTTAGTCCTATTGGGATTAAAACAACAACACCTGTAAAAAAATAATTCCTAATTTTTAAAGATAAAATATAAAACCATAGACCTATAATTTCTCTTTTTTTTATAGGTTTCTTTTTGGTTTCTTTCATTTATTAACTATAACTAGAATATGTAACAAAAATTATTGCAATGATAAATAATACAACTAAAATTTTATTATTAAGATTCATAATAATTAATTATTATCAATTTTAGAATGAAATGAATAGAAGAAAATTTTTAACATACGTTGGTTGCGGTTGTGGAAGCTTGCTTCTTCATTCATGTGCAAGTGCTCCAATAACTGATAGAAAACAATTAAAATTAATACCAGAAGCTAAATTAAATGCTCAAGCTGCTCAGATATATGAACAAGTAAAAGAAAAAGAGAAAATGAGCGATGACACAAAAACTTTAAGTGAAATTAAAGAAATTGGAAAAAAAATGGAAGATTCAATTAGTGAATATTTTTATAGATCTAAAATGAACGATCCTACTCAAAATTTTGATTGGGAATATATATTAATTGACAATAAAAAAGTAAGAAATGCCTGGTGCATGCCAGGTGGAAAAATAGCTGTTTATACAGGTATACTTGATGTCACAAAAAATACTAATGGATTAGCCGCTGTAATGGGACATGAAGTTGCACATGCTGTTGCTAAACATTCTGTTGAAAGAGCAAGCAGAGGAGTTTTGCTTAATACAAGTGCAAGGATTATAGATATCGCAAGTGGCGGAGTTTTATCAGATATAAACAGAACTACAGGTATGGACACAGTTGGTTTGTTAGCACAACTTGGAATTATGAATCCATTCAGCAGAAAACAAGAAAGTGAAGCTGATTATCTTGGTATGATTTTTTCATCTTTGTCAGGATATGATATTAGGGAGACGGTTAAAATTTGGGAAAGAATGAAAGAATATAATAAAGGTAAAGAACCTCCTCAATTTATGAGTACTCATCCTTCATCTGATACAAGAATTAAACAGTTAAACGATTGGATGAATGAGGTAATTCTTGATTATCCACCAATTGAAATAAGTTAAATTCAAATAGTGGTGAGCCGTGATGGACTCGAACCATCGACCCATTCCTTAAAAGGGAATTGCTCTACCAACTGAGCTAACGGCCCACAAAGATTCATTTTTTATGAAAATGAATATGGTTTGTATATAGATAAATTTTAATATTTCAATTCGTTCAATGTAATTTTTATAAAAAGAATTCGTTATAAATGAGGGGTTTTCATTACAAAGTTGTACACATAATAGCACAGTTAGTTAAACTACAACTTATCAATGTATTTATTATGAAATTCATCGAAGGTATTATTCATAATATTTTTTCTGATTTCGGACATTAATTCTTGATAAAAATTTATATTATGAAGTGTTAATAGCATTGATGCTAATATTTCATTGGTATTAAACAAATGATTTAAATAGTTTTTTGAATATTTATTTAAATTTAAATTTTCACAATTCGGATCTAAAGGTGTGTTGTCATGTTGGTATTTGTTATTTTTAATATTTACCCGTCCATTCCAAGTAAAAGCAAGCCCTGTTCTACCTGATCTAGTTGGAAGAACGCAATCAAACATATCTATACCTCTTTTTACCGCTCCTAAAATATCCGTAGGTGTACCAACTCCCATTAAATAATGAGGTTTTTCCTCTGGCAAATGCTCTTTAATACCATCTAAAGTAGTAAACATTTCCTCTTGAGTTTCACCTACAGCTAATCCTCCGACTGCATAGCCATCAAATCCGATGTTTGTAAGACCTTCAAGTGATTTTAATCTTAAATCTTTAAATAATCCTCCTTGAATAATTCCAAATAAACCTTTTTGAGGGTTGTTACCAAATGCTTTTTTAGATCTCTCAGCCCAATACAAAGATAGATCCATAGATTTTTTTATTAAATCATAATCTTCAGTTTTTTTTGGACACTCATCCATTATCATGACAATATCTGAGTTTAAGCCTAATTGAATCCTAATACTTTCTTCAGGACTTAAATAAAATTTTTTTCCATCAACGTGTGAATTAAATATGGCCCCTTTTTCGCGATCTATTTTATTTAACTTTGATAGAGACATTACTTGAAAACCACCTGAGTCTGTAAGTATTGGTAAATCACAATTCATGAACTCATGTAAACCACCTGCTGACTCAATTCTTTCCACTCCAGGACGGATCATTAAATGATATGTGTTAGATAGTATTATTTCTGATCCAGTTTTCTTTATATCGTCGATTGTACAAGCTTTAACTGTTGCTTGTGTACCAACAGGCATAAATGCCGGTGTATTAATCTCACCCCTATGAGTTTCTATAACACCTAGTCTAGCAAATTTATCTTTGTTTAAAACTTTAAAGGCAAAATTTTTTAATGCCATTTAATATTTTACAAAGATTTAAAACTTATAATTTTATCAGGATCTGTTACAGCGCCATTATTATTTTGGTCACCTCTTTTAATTTTATCTACAAACTCCATTCCTTCAACAACTTTACCAAAAACAGTATACTGTCTGTCTAAAAAAGGAGCTGGTTGAAAGCAAATAAAAAACTGGCTATTTGCACTATTTGGATCTTGAGCTCTAGCCATAGATAATGTGCCTCTGTCATGAGGTAAACTATTAAACTCTTGTTCTAAATCAGGCATATCAGATCCACCCATACCTGCTCTTCTTAAATCAAATTCTTTAGACTCTGAATTTCCAAATTTAACATCACCTGTTTGAGCCATGAAACCATCGATTACTCTATGAAATACAACGTTGTCATATTTCCCGCTGTTAGCTAATTCTTTTATTCTTTTGACATGATTTGGTGCCACGTCTTCAAATAATTCAATTTTTACATCACCATCTTTTAGTTTTAAAATCATTATATTCTCCTCAGCTATTAATTGATTTGCACTAACAAAAAATAAAATAAATATGTACGATAAAATTCTATTCATATTTTTCTTTTAAAGATTTTATTGTGCTTTTGGTAGTAAATTTTTTAATATTTCCATTTAATTTTACAATTTCTTTAACAAACCTTGAGGAAATGATTTGATTTTCAACATCTGACATTAAAAAAATTGTCTCAATATTTTGGTTAAGTTTTCTATTCATTCCAGCAAGTTGAAATTCGTATTCAAAATCAGATACAGCTCTCAAACCACGCAAAATGATGTTTGATTTATATTTTTTGCACAAATCAGTGGTTAGTGAACCAAAGGATACAACTGTAATTTTTTTTTTATTTAATTTTAAATCCTTAAATAAAGCTTTATTAACAATTTCTATTCTTTCCTCTGATGAAAATAAATAATTTTTATTACTAACATCTGAAACTCCAACTACTATTTTATCAAAAAGTTTTAGTGCTTTTTTAATAACATCTATATGACCATAAGTAATTGGATCAAAAGTTCCTGGATAAATAGCAATTTTACTCATTAAATTAAATTATCATCAATTTTAATTGCAGAAACAACTTTTTCATCACCAGATAATTTTATAATTCTTACACCTTGAGTATTTCTACTAGCAGTTCTTATTTCTTTCACAGCAACTCTAATAACTCTTCCTTTATTTGTAGATATTAAAATTTCATCACCTTCAAACACTGGAAAAGATGATGTTATATTTCCATTCCTTGGAGAATTTATAATTCCAATAATACCCTTTCCACCTCTATTAGTAACTCTGTAGTCAATATGAGAAGTCTTTTTGCCATAACCGTTTTCACTTATTGCTAAAACAAATTTTTCTTTTGCTTTTAATTCTGATTTTTCATCTTTTGATTTTTTTCCATTTTTATTTAATTTATCGTTATCAATTACTGATAATGAAACAATTTGATCACCAGATGCGAGTTCAATTCCTTTAATTCCTTTTGAAGATCTTCCCTTAAATACTCTTAGTTTTCTAGCTTCAAAACGGATACATTTACCAAATCTAGTACTTAGAATTATATCTTGGTCATCTTTACAAATTTTAACACCAACAATTTTATCGTTGTTGTCAAGCTTCATTGCAATTTTTCCAGAAGCATTAATTGAAGAAAAATCCTCTAAACTATTTTTTCTAACTTTACCTTGTGCTGTTGCAAAAATAATTTGATAATTTTTTGAGTCTGTATCTTCATCAGGCATTGGCATAATTGAACTAATGGATTGATGACTCTTTAGCGGAAGAATATTAAATAAGGATTTACCTTTTGAAGCCGATGATCCCTCAGGTATTTTCCAAGCTTTAATTTTATAAACAAGTCCTTCTGTAGAAAAAAACAAAACTGATGTATGCGTATTTACCGATAGAGTTTGTATTACAGAGTCTTGATCTCTGGTAGTAATTCCAGATTTACCTTTTCCACCTCTTTTTTGTTGCTTCACATTATTTAATGAGCCTCTTTTAATGTATCCTTGCAAAGTTACTGTGATAATTACAGATTGTTTTTGTATTGTTTCTTCGATGTCGTAATTTAAAACTGCATCAATTATTTTAGTTCTTCTTGGAACTGCAAATTTTTCTTTAATATTTTTTAATTCTTCACTTATTACTCTCAAAAGTTCTTTTTTAGAGGATATAATTTTTTTATATTTTGCAATTAATTCAGCTAATTTTTTAATCTCAACTTCAATTTCATTGATACCAAGAGCTGTTAATTTCTGTAATCTTAATTCTAAGATAGCTAATACTTGTGGTTCAGATAAAGAATAAATATTTTTACCCTTTTTTCCCTCTACTAAAGAAATTAGCTTTTGTGATTTATTAATTTTCCATTTAGTTTTAAGAATAGCATTTTTTGCATCCTCAGGTGTTTTGGAAGATCTAATGATTTTTATAATTTTATCTAAGTTTTCTACTGCAACAGATAGACCTATTAAGATATGAGCTCTTTCCTCCGCTTTTTGAAGATCAAATTTTGTTTTTTTGATTACCACATCTTCTCTAAAAGATAAAAAATTAGAAAGAAATTCTTTTAATGTACATGTTTTTGGTTTCCCTTCTACTATTGCTAAAGTGTTAAAACCAAAAGAGCTCTCTATTTGAGTGTTTTTGTAAAGTTGTCTTTTAATTGTTTCTGGTTCAACACCATTTCTTAAATCAATTGCAACTCTTATACCTTCTCTATTAGACTCGTCTCTTATATCTTTAATACCTTCTATTTTTTTTTCTCTAACTAATTGTGCAATTCTTTCATTTAGTACAGCTTTGTTTACTTGGTATGGAATTGAAGTAATTACCAATCTATCTCTACCATTCTTTAAGCTTTCAACCGATACCTCACCTCTAATTTTAAATGATCCTCTTCCATTGTTGTAACCTTGTTTAATTATATCTTTACCGATTATTACTCCTCCAGTTGGAAAATCTGGTCCTGGTATATGTTTCATTAGTTCTTTTATTTTAATATCTTTATTGTCTATTAAGGCTAAAGTACCATCAATTATCTCACCAAGATTATGAGGAGGAATACTAGTTGCCATCCCAACAGCTATACCTCCGGCCCCATTAACTAATAAATTTGGAAATTGTGCAGGTAAAACGCTAGGTTCTTTCTCTGTTTCATCATAATTACTTTTAAAACTAATCGTATTTTTTTCGATATCATCAATTAAAAATTGTGAGACTTTTGACAATCTTGTTTCGGTATACCTCATAGCAGCAGCTGGATCACCATCAATGGATCCAAAATTACCTTGCCCTTGAACCAAAGGTAAGCTCATTGAAAAATCTTGAACCATTCTAACTAATGCATCGTATACGGATTGATCACCATGAGGATGATATTTACCAATTACATCACCGACTATTCTTGCTGATTTTCTGAATTGTTTAGACCAATCATAACCACCTTTATACATTGCATAAAGAATTCTTCTGTGAACCGGTTTTAATCCATCTCTTACATCAGGTAATGCACGACTTACAATAACACTCATTGCATAAGACAAATAAGACGAGCTCATCTCGTCATGCATAGAGATTAGATTAATGTTCTTATCTTTTGGTTCTTCAGTTTTTTGCATAGAAATTAAAATGGTATTTCGTCATCCATATCATTTGACACTTGAGAAGAATCCTCAATATTATTTTGTTGAGTTGTGTCATTCTGAATTCCACCACCTGTATTTCCTCCACCTAACATGGTAAGTGAAGAATTATAACCTTGTATAACAATTTCTGTTGAATACTTGTCTTGGCCAGATTGTTCATCTTTCCATTTACGTGTAGTGAGTTGTCCCTCCACATAAACTTGAGCACCTTTTTTTAGATATTGTTGAACAACATTTACTAATCCCTCATTGAATACAACTATACGGTGCCATTCAGTTTTTTCTTTTCTTTCACCAGTATTTTTATCTTTCCATGTTTGACTGGTTGCAAGACTTAGTCTAGCTACACTCTTGCCATTTACCATTTGTTTAATTTCAGGGTCTGCGCCCAAACGACCAATTAATAATACTTTATTTAAACTTCCAGCCATAATATTTTACTATTTGTTAAATTAATTAATAAGATTTATATCACAATTCTTCTGAATATTAATTTTATTGACTCAAAGCAACTAAAAATATGATGAAAAAGATAGTTATTAAGGGTGCTAAAGAACACAATTTGAAGAATGTGACTGTAGAGATTCCAAAAGATAAATTTGTAGTGATAACAGGTTTATCTGGGTCAGGAAAATCCTCATTAGCTTTTGATACCATCTATGCAGAAGGTCAAAGAAGATATGTCGAGAGCTTATCTGCTTACGCTCGCCAATTTTTAGATAAAATGAAAAAGCCAAATGTTGATTTAATTGAAGGCTTAAGTCCAGCCATAGCAATTGAACAAAAAAACACTTCAAAAAATCCCAGATCAACTGTTGCAACTGTTACAGAAATTTATGATTATATGAGGGTACTCTATGCAAGAGCAGGTATTCCCTACTCTCCTTTTACAGGTAAGCCAATAACCTCTCAAACTATTACTCAAATTGTTGATTTAATTAAAAAATTACCAAAAAAATCTACAATTTATATTTATGCTCCAGTAGTTAGAGGTCGGAAGGGTGAATATAAAAAAGATATTTTAAGCTATAAGAGACGCGGATTTAGAAAAATAAAGATTGATAATGTATTATACGACATAGAAAAATCTCCTAACCTTGATAAAAAATTAAAACACGATATTTCAATTCTAGTTGATAGAATTGTACTTAATTCAAAACTTGGAAACAGATTGGCTGAAAGTGTAGAAACAGCTGTAAATTTAGCTAATGGATTAGTTTTTGTTGAATACGAAGATGAAACACTTCCTCAAAAATTTAGAAAAATTGAAAAATTAATTTACTCAACAAAGTTTGCCTGTCCAGAAAGTGGTTTTACTATCGAAGAAATAGAACCAAGATTGTTTTCATTTAATAGTCCCTATGGTGCTTGTGAAGAATGTGAAGGTATAGGAATGAAATTAAATGTAGACCCAAATTTAGTAGTTCCAGATGATCGTAAAAGTTTAGCAGATGGAGCAATTGAACCATGGGCTAAATCGACAACTTTATATTATGCGCAAACTTTAGCTTCTCTTGCAAAACATTATGAATTTTCTCTTGATGAAAAATGGAAAAAGCTTCCAAAAAAAATAAAAGATATAATTTTATATGGTTCAGATGAGGACGAAATTAAATTTAATTATGATGATGGATATGAAAAATATTCATATAAAAAAACTTTCGAAGGTGTAATTAATAATCTTGAAAGACGTTTCTTGGAATCTGATAGTGAGTGGAAAAGAGAAGCAATTGCAGAGTATCAATCTGATACTGCATGTGAAGCTTGTAATGGTGATAGACTTAAAGAAGAGGCATTATGTGTTAAGATTAATGATTTAAATATTAGTGAGGTTGCTAAAAAATCAATTCATGATGCCGCCGAATGGTTTAAAAGCTTAGAAAATAATTTAGATAAAAGGCAATTTAAAATTGCAGAGCATGTCCTAAAAGAAATAAATGAAAGATTAAATTTCTTACTTAACGTTGGTTTAGATTATTTAACACTCTCAAGAGAGTCTGGAACTTTATCGGGAGGAGAAGCCCAAAGAATTAGATTGGCATCACAAATTGGATCTGGTTTAACAGGAGTATTGTATGTTTTAGATGAGCCATCAATTGGTTTACATCAAAAAGATAATGTTAAATTAATAAATGCATTAAAAAGATTAAGAGATCTTGGGAATACGGTAATTGTTGTTGAACATGATACTGAAACAATGGAAAATGCAGATCATATTATTGATCTTGGACCTGAAGCAGGAACGAATGGTGGTCAAATAATAGCTCAAGGAACTTACGAAGAACTTAAAAAGGATAAGAAGAGTATAACTGGACAGTATCTTGCAAATAAACAAAAAATTGAAATTCCTAAAACTAGACGATTAGCAAAGAATGGTAGATTTGTAGAAATAAATGGTGCTAGTGGAAATAATTTAAACAATGTTAATCTTAAAATTCCTACAGGAACATTTACTTGTGTAACTGGGGTTTCAGGAAGTGGTAAATCTACATTAGTATTACAAACATTATTTCATGCATTAAACTTAACACTTAATAACAAAGCTAGAAAAACTCCTAAAGCTTTTAAAGGTTACAAAGGTGTAGAATTAATTGATAAGATTATTGATATAGATCAATCCCCTATTGGTAGAACTCCAAGATCTAACCCAGCCACATATACTGGTGCTTTTGGTCCTATAAGAGATTGGTTTACTAGCTTACCCGAGTCTAAAACTAGAGGTTATAAACCAGGAAGGTTTTCATTTAATGTTAAGGGCGGTAGATGTGAAGTGTGTGAAGGTGATGGTGTTATTACATATGAAATGCATTTTTTACCAGATGTTTATATTCAGTGTGATGAATGTAAAGGAACTAGATACAACAGAGAAACTTTAGAGATTAAGTTTAAAGGAAAAAGTATAGCCGATGTTTTAGATATGTCTGTTGATGAAGGTTGTGAATATTTTGAAAACATTTCAAATATTAAATCTAAATTATTAACCTTAAAAAAAGTTGGACTTGGTTACATTAAAATTGGACAACAGGCCACTACACTATCAGGTGGTGAAGCACAAAGGATTAAACTAGCTAAGGAATTATCAAAAAGATCAACTGGTAGAACCATGTACATATTAGACGAACCAACAACTGGACTACATCAGCACGATATTAAAAAATTACTAGAAATTCTTCACACCTTCGTGAAATTAGGAAACACCGTAGTTGTAATAGAGCATAACTTAGATGTTATAAAAACAGCTGATCATATAGTTGATATGGGTCCTGAGGGTGGTGTTAAAGGTGGTAAAATTGTTGCAGAAGGTAAACCCGAGGAAGTTTGCAAAGTGAAAGAAAGCTACACAGGCCAGTTTTTAAAACCTCTTTTGTATTAAATATAAAAACTTATAAAAAATCTAAATTTAGTGTATATTAATTAAGAATCATGAGCAGTTTATTATCATCACTATCTAAAACAATTCATGCATCGCTTGCATTAGCAATTATATTGTTTTTAGGTCTTTCCTATTTAAATGATGGTATTGCATTCGATACTCTTTTCTGGAGTTGGTTATTTAGATACATTCATGTTGTTGTTGCAATAATGTGGATAGGATTATTATGGTATTTCAATTTTGTTCAAATTCCAAACATGGGCAAAATACCTGATGAACAAAAACCTGCTATTGGAAAAGTAATTGCACCAGCTGCATTATTTTATTTTAGATGGGCAGCTGCGTTTACTGTTCTTTCAGGATTAATTTTAGCTCTATTAAATGGATATTTACATGATGCTATGACTTTTAGCATTGGATCTGGTGTTCCAAAACATACTGCAATAGGAATTGGGATGTGGTTAGGAATTGTTATGGCATTTAATGTTTGGTTTGTAATTTGGCCAAATCAAAAAAGAGCTTTAGGAATAGTTGAAGCTGATCCAGAAACTAAAGCTAAATCAGCTAAAACTGCAATGTTGTTTTCAAGAACAAATACTCTTTTATCTCTACCAATGTTGCTTTCAATGGTAGCTGCTCAAAACTTATATTAAACTGTTTTATTATCGTCTTCTCTTAAGACTGTTTTTTGTGATACTCTTAATCTCACTAAAACTGTATTAGCTATATAAATCGAAGAATAGGTTCCAAACACAACACCAAGTATCATTGCTAAAGAAAAACCTTTTAAAATTTCACCACCAAAAAAGAATATCGCCAATAAAGCTAACAATGTTGTAGCTGAGGTTATTATTGTTCTGGATAAAGTTTCATTAATTGAAATGTTTGTTAATTCAAAAATTTTAATGTCTGAATATTTTCTCAAATTTTCTCTAACACGATCAAAAATTACAACCGTATCGTTCATAGAATAACCAACAATAGTTAGAACAGCTGCAATAATTGATAAATTAATCTCAAGACTAAACAATGAAAAAATTCCCAATGTAACAATTACATCATGAAATAATGCCAAAATTGCGCCCAAACTAAATTGCCACTCGAAACGTATCCAAATATAAATAAGCATTACAGCTAAAGATAAAGAAATAGCAATGATACCAGCTTTAAGCAATTCAGCACTAACTTTAGGACCTACATTTTCAACTCTTCTAAAATCATAGTTATTTCCAAAAGAACTGTCTAAATCTTTTTTAATATCTTCTATAATATTTTTTTTATTATCTTTATTTTCAAATTTAATTAGAAAATCAGTATCATTTCCAAATTTTTTAACAGAAACATCCCCTAAATCCATTTGATTAAATTTATCTCTCAATGAACTAACGCTAATTTTGCTATCTGTAGACCTTAATTCAATCAATGTTCCACCTTTAAAGTCTATACCGTAATTTAAACCTTTAAAAATTAGTAATAAAAGTGATGCTACAATTAAGAATATAGATAGTATGTTAAAGTGATTATAGTATTTATTGAATGCTATCATTAGATTAGTTTTTCCTTATTTTTATTTCTTGTCACATAAAGACTGGTGAACAATCTTGCTATAAAATAAACTGAAAATAGTGTTGTAAAAATTCCAACACCTAGAGTAACAGCAAATCCTTTGACTGGACCAGATCCCATAAAAAATAAAATTATAGCTGCTAATAAAGTAGTAATATTTGCATCAATAATTGCTGTTCTTGATTTTGTGTAACCTCCATCAAAAGCTAAAATATTATTACTTTCATCTTTAAGTTCTTCTTTAATTCTTTCAAAAATTAATACATTTGCATCAACAGCCATACCAACGGTCAAAATTATCCCTGCTATACCTGGAAGAGTTAGTGTTGCTTCAAATAAAGTTAAAATACCAAGTAATAAAAATAAATTAATTATTAAAGTTACGTTAGTGATTAGTCCAAAAACTTTGTATTTAACAAACATAAAAATAATAACTAATAAAAAGCCTATAGCTAAAGCAATCATTCCTGCATTAATCGAATCTTGTCCAAGATCTGGACCCACAGTTCGTTCCTCTATGATTTCTAATGGTGCAGGTAAAGCTCCAGATCTTAATAATAAAGCTAAATCTGTAGCACTTTGGAAAGTAAATCCGCCACTGATCTGTCCAGATCCACTTGCTATTGTATCTCTCACAACAGGTGCACTAATTATTTTTCCATCTAAAACAATGGCTAATTGTTTTCCAATACCAGTAGATGTTGCTTTACCAAACCTTTTGGCTCCTACTCTATCTAATGTAAATGACACAATAGTTTGATTGTTTTGAGTGTCCATTTTTGGTTGTGCATCTAATAGATTTTCACCACTTATGATTATTCTTTTGCTTACTGTTGCCTCTTCTAAACCATCTTCAAATTTTAACTTCTCAACACCAAATCTATCGCTTTCATCATTAGTTACAAATCTAAATGTAAGATTTGCAGTTTTTCCTAATAGTGATTTGATTCTTTGAGGATCATCTAACCCAGGAAGTTCAACTAGAATTCTATCATTACCTCTCTTTAAAATATTTGGTTCATTAGTACCGACTTCATCTACCCTTCTTCTTACAATTTCTATAGCTTGATCTTGCGATGAAGTTTTAAGATTGATTATGCCTTGTCTTGAAAAACTTACTTTTAAATTGATACCATTATCTTCGATATCAAGTTGATGTGATTTAAATCTTGGGTAATAAGGATTTAGATCACTATTTTCATCTTGAAACACATCTAGTACTGCTTGTTTATCTAAATCAGCAACATTGAAAAAAATATTTTGATTATCAATTTTAATATTATTAACTTTGATGTTTTTCTCTTTAAAATAATTTCTAATAGTGGTTGTTAAATTTTGTAATTTTTGTTCAATTACAGGCTCATTATCAATTTCAAGTAGAAGATAAGAGCCACCTTGTAAATCTAAACCAAGATTTATTTTCTTATTAAAAAAACTATCATCGAACTTAAATAAATTTGATGAAGCAATTAAAATAAATAATAAAGAAAATAAAGTTACAAATAAGATTCTTAGTTTAGAAAAATAAAGCACTTATCTTAATTGATTATTTTTTAACTTCTGGAGTATTGTTTAAGAGACTTTGAATACCTGTAGCCTTAACAATTTCTACTTTGACATTTTCAGCTATTTCAACTTCTACTTTATCGTTATCAATTAATCTTTCTACTCTTCCTGTTATACCACCTGATGTGACTACTTTATCACCTCTCTTTAAACCTTCGACCATTGCTTTATGCTCTTTAACTTTTTTTTGCTGTGGTCTGATTAAGAAAAAATAAAAAATAACAAAAATTAAAATTAGCGGTATAAATTGACCTATTCCTGAACCTTCCATAAAACTCCTTTAAATTATGGCATTCTTATACCATCTAACTAATTAAAACAACTTTAATTGTTAGAAATCAATTCCATATTGTTCATATAAGGTCTTAGAACTTTAGGAATTATAATAGAACCATCTTTTTGCTGATAGTTTTCCATAATTGCAATCAGAGTTCTTCCAACAGCTAAACCGCTTCCATTTAACGTACCTGCAAAAACATTTTCCTTATTATTATTTTTATATCTTGCCTTCATACGCTGTGCTTGAAACGTCGAACAAGATGAACATGAAGATATTTCTCTATATTTATTTTCTGATGGTAACCATACCTCAATATCATAGGTCTTCTCTGCGCTAAAACCCATATCACCTGAACATAAAATTACTTTTCGATAAGGTAGCTCTAATTTATCTAGTATGTCAGTGGCACAATTTGTCATTCTCTCTAATTCTTCTAAACATTTTTCATTCTCAACAATGCTTACCATTTCAACTTTGTAAAATTGATGCTGCCTAATCATGCCCCTTGTATCCTTTCCATAACTTCCAGCTTCTTTTCTAAAACAAGGAGTTGAAGCAACAAATCTCATTGGTAAATTATTAAGATCAATCATTTTATCTTTAACAATATTGGTTAAAATCACTTCTGCTGTTGGTATCAAAAATTTTCTATCTGAACCTTCGTCAAATTTAATTTCAAACTGATCATTTTCAAATTTTGGCAACTGTCCAGTGCCGTACATAGTGCTTTCTGATGCCATTAGTGGAGGTGATATTTCCTGATAACCATTTTGATGAATATGCGTATCAAGCATAAAATTTGATATTGCCCTTTCTAAAAGAGCCAATTTATCTTTTACAAATACAAATCTTGAACCAGTAGTTTTTGTAGCTAAATCAAAATCAAGCATATTTAGTTTTTCACCTAATTCGTAATGTGTTTTAGGTTTAAATTCTAAATTGGGTATCTCTCCTGATTTCAATATTTCTTTGTTATCATTTTCGTCTTTACCATTTGGAACATCTTCATGTGGTATATTGGGTATGCTAGAAAGTATACTATCTAAATCAAACTTAATTTGTTTTTGATCTTCTACAATTTTCTCGAGTTCCTTGCTAATTTCTTTAGATTTCTTAAACAAACTCTCATCTTTTGATTTAGAAATATCTTTTTTTTCTTTTTCTAAACTTTCTTTTTTTTGAATTAAATTTCTATTTTGTTCATCTAACTTTTGAATTTTTTCAAAATCTACTTCTAAATTTCTTTTTTCAAGAGATTTTTGAAATTTGGAAAAATCTTTTCGTATTTCTTTAATGTTATGCATCTTCTTTTTGTAAATTTTTATTTTCTATAAATTTTACTGAAAATATTGATAATTCATACAGAATTAATAAAGGTATTGCTAAGCCTATTTGAGTAATTGGATCTGGTGGTGTTAACAATGCAGCTGCTGCAAATATTATAACAACTACATATTTTCTTCTCTCTTTTAAAAATTGACTATCAACTATTCCGATTCTAGCTAATAGACTTAAAACAACTGGTAACTGAAAACTGATACCAAAAGCAAAAATTAATTTCATAACTAGTGATAAATATTCATTAACTTTAGCCTCTAATTGGATTGGTAAATTTGTTGAAAGACCTGTGCTTTCAAATGAAAGAAAAAATTTAATCGCAAGAGGCATTATCAAATAATAAACCAGCAAGCCTCCTAAAAAAAATAATATTGGTGTTAATATAAGGTAAGGCAGAATTGCTATTTTTTCATGTTTGTACAATCCAGGTGCAATAAATTTCCAAATTTGCATCAAGATAAATGGACATGTAACAAAAAAAGCAGTGAAGAATGATACTTTAAGATATGTTAAAAAGGTCTCTTGTAAAGCTGTAAATATTAATCTTCTATCAGAGCCGTCTTCTTTTACAGCTCTTGCAAATGGATCAACAAGAAAACCATAGATATGTTCTGCAAATAAGTAACAAATTACAAAAAAGATAAATAAAAAGATAAAGCTATTTATTAACCTTTTTCTTAATTCTGTTAGGTGACTTACAAATCCACCTTCCTGATCTTCATTACTCATCTTTTTTAATTTCTTTTTTTATTTCGTTATCAATTTTTTCTTCATCTATTTCTAGATTTGAAACTTCATTTTGAATATTGTTAACGTATCTTTTTGCTAATCCAATCCAGGAGCCTGCTTTCTTTAACATCACTGGAAAATCCTTTGGTCCAAGAACTATTATTGCAATAGCAACAACAATTAAAATTTCAAACCAACCGATAGTAGGCATTTAAATTAATTTTTGTTATCCGAGTCTTTGTTATCGTCAGATATATTTTTTGGCTCTGTATCGTCAGTCACGTCTGACGCCATTCCTTTTTTGAAACTTTTAATTCCTTTAGCTACATCACCCATTAAGCTTGAAATTTTTCCTCTTCCAAACAATAAAACAACCAATATAACTACAATAGCTATTTGCCAAATTCCTATACTCATAAAAAACTTATAACCTTTTTAAGGTTATTTTGAAAGTTACTTTTTACTATTCTTTCTCTTCAGGATCTAGAGTGCTATTAAGCATTTCATCTATATTAGAATAAATATCTTCTTTTTTCTCTTCTTGCTTTTCTTTGTAAAATTTTCCAGTCCCAAAAATAGCATTATCAACACTTGAACTATCAATTAAACCAGCAGCTCCTAATTCATCAATTGTTGGAAGATCAGATAATTTTTGTATGTTAAAATGACTTAAAAAATCATCAGTAGTTATGTACTGAATTGGTCTACCTGGAACATCTTTTCGACCACCTGGTTTTACCCAATTTAATTCCATTAATATCTCTAAAGTATTAGTACCAAAAGCAACTCCCCTTATTTCTTCAATTTCAGCTCTCGTAACCGGTTGGTGATAAACAATTATAGCCAATGTCTCTACTGCAGCTCTTGATAGTTTCTTTTCAACAGTTTTTTCTTTCAACATCAAACTTGATAAATTTGGTGACGTTCTAAAAGACCACTTATCTTTTATACAAATTAAATTAATTCCCCTGTTGGAATATTCTTGTTTTAATTTTTCTAAAGACTCTGGAACGTTACCTTTTTTAGAAACTTTACTTTCTATAGTGTCTACATCTAAAGGCTCAGCTGCCGCAAAAATAATTGCTTCTATCTCTTTATCTAAATCAGATAATTTTGATGGAAACTTTAAAACATTATCTTTTGAAGATTTTGCTTTTTTAATCATTTATTTCCTTTACATATATTTCATCAAACAATTTGTCTTGTTTGATTGATAAATTTCCTTCTTTAACTAATTCTAATGATCCGGCAAAAATTCCAGCCTTACCAGTTTTCTTGTATTTTGAACCACTTTTAAAATTACTTGGAATTAACTCATCAAGTTTTTTCCATTCAAATAGTTTGCCAAAAAATTCTCTAATTGTTTTGATGCCATCTTCTGTTGTGAACACAGGAAGTTTTGGAATATTCATTTTTTGAAAATCTTTAGTCATTATTATTGTTGAGTAAGCTTTCATTAGTTCAAATAAGCTTAAATTATATTCAGTGCTATAAATTGATCTAATACTTCCTTTCATGCCTCTAGTTCTTATCTCCCTACCTAATCTTTTTCTCTTAAGCATTTGTTCAGATAATAATCGAATTAATTCTAATTTTTTTAGCTGTAATTTTAACTTTTCTGCAACTTCTTGAACTTTAAATTCTTCTTCAGGGGTACCAGGTAAAAGTAACTTTGATTTTAAATAAGCTAACCAAGTAGCCATTAAAAGATATTCAGAAGCAATTTCTAAATTTAAGTTTTTTTCATTGGTAATATACTCATGAAATTGATCTGCTAACTTAGTTATAGATATTTCTTCTAAATCAACTTTTTGAGCTTTTGCTAAATCTAAAAGTACATCTAATGGTCCATTATAATTATTTATATCAACATTAAATAATTCAGAATCATTAGTGGACATGGAAAGATATTAACTTAAAATTTTATAAAATTGAGATGTTTTTTTAAGAATAAAACTATTCACTTGAGGTGAATTTTCTGCGACTATCTTCATTTCTTTCATATTTCCATTGCAATGAAGTGCTATATTACAACCTGCGCTGAATAAATTAATAGTATTAAGTTTTAAATCATCACTTAAACTCTTCATTGATAAGTCATCTGAAATTAAAATATTCTTAAATCCTATATTTTTCCTAATAATATTAATTATTTTTTTAGAGTGAGTGGCAGTGTTATTTTTATCAATTTTTGAATAAACAACATGACCTGTCATTGCAAATAAACATTTCTTCTTTTTAAATGTCCAAAAATCGTTTTTAAGAAGATATCCATATGTTTTGTTTATAATCGGTGTTGAATAATGACTGTCAACTTTTGCTAAACCATGACCAGGTATATGCTTCATTACAGTTCCTATTGAGTTATTTTGAAATAATTCAATACAAATATCCCCTAATTTAGAGACAATTTTTTTATTTTTTGAATAAGATCTATCACCAATTACCTTGCTTGCGTCATTAACTCTAAGGTCTAAAACTGGAACAGTATTGATATTCACACCAATTAAATTCAATAAATAAGAAGTCTTATCTACAAATAATTTATAAACGATTTCAAATTTTTTTTTATCTTTATTAAACAAATCTCCAAAATATTCAGATGTCATATTATCAAAGGAAATTAAATTTCTTAATCTGTTTACTCTTCCTCCTTCTTGATCAATCATAATTGGATATTTTTTATCCTTAAAAATTTTTCTAATGCTAGAGGTTAATTTTTTAACTTGATCAAAAGATTTAATATTTCTAGTAAATAGGATAATTCCCCAGGGTTTATATTTTTTTAAAAATAAAATTTCATTTTTAAATAATTTTGTTGATTTTAAACCAACTATAAAAGATTTTCTTTTACTTATCATTATCTAATAATTTCCAAAAATTAAATTTTTTCTTTTTATTTTTGTTTGTTTGCTTAACATACTCAATTACATTTTGAGTATCATTCTCTAAAATTGGTAAATTTTTTGAATATAATTTTATTTTCTCATCAATATTTTGATGAGATCTGTATGATTTTTTTTTGTGTTCATCTGAAAAATAATATTTTCCTGTAAAAAAAATAAATAAAAGTATTACTAAAACAAATATTAAGTACTTTATTTCTTTAAGCATTACATTTGATTTGGTGTATCAACACCAACAATATCCATACCTGTTTTTATTACATTAGAAATAGCCTTCAAAAAGATCAATTTATCTGGTGAGACTGTTTTTTGATCATTAATGAACCTTTTTTCTGGAAATTGTTTTCCTAAATTCCAATAGGAGTGAAATTCCGATGCAAGATCGTATAAGTAAACAGGTATTCTGTGTGGTTCTAATTTTGTACTAGCTGCATCAATACATTTTGGCCATTCAGATAATTTTTTTAAAATTTTAATTTCATCATTAGAATATTCAAAATTGAAATCATTTAATTCAATTTTTGAATTTAAGTCTTTATCTATATGTCTAAATACAGATGAAATTCTAGCATAACAATATTGAACATAATATAATGGATTGTCCTTAGATTTTTCTTTGACTGCATCGAAATCAAAATCTAATTCAACATCACTACTTCTGTTAAGCATAATAAATCTTGTTGCATCTCTTCCAACTTCTTCAATCAAGTCATCTACGGTAATATAATCTCCTTTTCTTTTAGACATTTTGAAAGGCTTGTTATCTTTAATTAATTTTACCAACTGACTAATTTTACAAATTAATGTATCTTTTTTTCCTGACAGTGCTTCAACTGAGGAGATAATCCGTTTTATATAACCTGCATGATCTGCTCCAAGAATATTGATTAAGTAATCAAAATTTCGATCAACTTTATTTTTATGATAAGCAACGTCACTTGCAAAATAAGTCCATGTGCCATCAGATTTTTGAAGTGCACGATCTTTATCGTCACCAAATTCTGTTGATTTAAATAATAATTGCTCTCTTTCAACCCAATCTTTGTTATCTTCACCAGCTGGGGCTTTGATTTTTCCTTTATAAATAAAGTTATTTTTTTCTAAAAAATCTATTACACTTTCAACTTCATTGTTTAATACGATATTTTTTTCACTAACAAAATTATCATGTTTAATACCCAAGCTTTTAAGATTGTTTTTGATAAGCAGAAGCGCCTGCTCTATTGATAAGACTGTTAATTTATCTCTAATTTCATCAAAATTATCAAATTTAAGATCTGAATTATTTGAAATTATATTTTTTGCAAAATCAATTAGATAATCCCCAGGATACAAATCAGGATTATCTTCAGGAAATGTTTCTTTAAAATGAACTTCTCTAATTCTAAAATATACTGATTTAGTAAAATTTATAATTTGGTTACCATAATCATTCACATAATATTCTTTTGTAACTTTGTGTTTATTAAAAATTAAAACATTAGAGATAACATCACCTAGAATAGCACCTCTACAATGTCCTACATGCAAAGGACCTGTCGGGTTTGCTGAAACAAACTCTACTAAATAATTATTTTTTTTCTCTTTGTCATTTATTCCAAAACTATCCGCATTATCTGTGATATTTTTAATAAAATTTGACCAATAAGATGGTTTAAATTTAATATTAATAAATCCTGGTTTGGCTACAGATATTGTTTCAATTTCGCTGTCATTATTTTTAATTTCGGGTGCAAGTTTTTCTGCAAGTTGTAATGGTGAAGTTTTATTGATTTTTGATAAAACCATCGCAACATTTGTTGAAATATCACAATCAAATTTTGGTGGAGGTATTTCTGCATTAATACCATTAAAATTCTCTGGAATTTCTAGTTTATTATTTTTATTCAAATCAACGATAACAGATTTAATTTTATCTAAATATAATTCAAAAATATTCATTTATTATCGTTATAAAGGTTAATAGCATATCTATCAGTCATACCGGATATAAAATCTGAAATAGCTCTATATTTGTCTTTAGTCAATTGATCTTTGGACAAAAATTTTCTTGGATTTGATTTAATAATTTTAAACAATTTCTTAATTATTAATTTACCTTTATGATTTTTTTTCAATACTGACTTGTTGTCATACATTTTGTCTCTTAAGAAAGATTTAATTTCTTTTTCTGCATTCTTAATTTGGTTAGAAAAACAAACGATTAACTCATTAGATTTAGCTACATCTCTTGAGGATTTTACCTTAAGTTTTTGAATATTTTTTTGCGTATTGATCAATAAATCTCTAACCATGAGATCAATTGAATCTCTTATTATTTGATAAATTGCAATTTTATAATTTTTATTAGTAATTTTATTTTTATATTTTTTATGAATATTTTTAAAAAAATCTATTTCTACCAATTCCTCCATTTTAAAAAGGTTGGCTTTTATTCCGTCTTGAATATCGTGATTGTTATATGCAATATCATCTGAAATTGTTGAAATTTGTGCTTCAAGAGAGGGAAATGAATTATATTTAATTTTACCTTTAAAAGCTTTTAACCCTATTAGCTTATTAACTAAACCAATATCCTCAACAGGTCCGTTATGTTTAAGAAGACCTTCTAACGTTTCTATGGTTAAGTTTAATCCCTTAAACTTAAAATACTTATTTTCTAAAAACATAACTATTCTTAAGGTTTGAAGGTTGTGATCAAAACCACCATAATTCTCCATACATTCATGTAAGGCATCTTCTCCTGCATGACCGAACGGAGTGTGACCTAAATCATGTGCTAAACTTAAAGTTTCAGCTAAATCCTCATTTAATTTTAAATATTTAGCTATTGATCTTGCAATCTGAGCAACTTCTATTGAGTGAGTAATCCTTGTTCTAAAATGATCTCCCTCGGTATTAACAAATACTTGGGTTTTATGTTTTAGCCTTCTAAATGATGCACTATGAATAATACGATCTCTATCTCTTTGAAAAGGAGATCGATATTTTGAGTTAGCTTCCTTAATTAGTCTGCCTTTACTTTTGTATACCCCTAACAAAGCGTCTTTTTTCATCCTTTAATTAAAATAATTAAGTATTATATTAGTAATATCAGTGTTGAGACATGATTAAAGAAATTAAATTTACAGATAATGCGTTAAAACAAATAGAAAGTTTGTTAGCAAAAAAAGACAGAGGTTCATTTTTTAGAATCGCTATTAAAGGTGGTGGTTGTTCAGGATTTCAATACGAATTCACTTTTGATAAATCAAAACAAGATGACGATTTAAATTATCAAAATATTTTAATTGATAAAACTTCTGCAGATTTACTTAAAGGATCTGAGGTTGATTATGTTTCTGAGTTAATAGGTGAACAATTTAAAATATCTAACCCACAAACAAAATCCTCTTGTGGTTGCGGTGTTTCTTTCTCACTTTAATGCTGATTTCATCCTGGAATGTCAATTCTGTAAGAGCACGAATTGAAAATATCAAAAGTTATTTATTAAAATATAAACCAGATATTTTAATGATGCAGGAAATCAAAACCGAGGATATCAATTTTCCTTATGATGATTTTTCTTCAATGGATTATGAAAGCCACGTATTTGGTCAAAAAAGTTATAATGGTGTAGCAATTATTTCTAAAAATAAATTAAAAAATATTAAAACTAATTTAATTAAAGATAAATTAAAACAATCAAGAATAATTTCTGCTGAATTTGAATATAAGAAAAAAACTATTCAATTAATTAATATATACACACCAAATGGAAATCCTGTTGATACTGAAAAATATGACTACAAAAAAAATTGGCTTGATCAATTAATCAAACAACTAAAAACTTTATCTAAAAAAAATCCTAATTTAATTTTAGCTGGTGATTTTAATATAATTCCATCAGCAGAAGATGTTTATAATGTAAAAAGTTTTGAGGATGACGCTTTATATAGATTGGAAATCAGAAAAAAATTTAGAGAGATGATAAATCTAGGTTTCAATGATGTGTATAGATATTTTAATGAAGAGAAAGAAGGATATACATTTTGGGATTACATGAGAGGTGCCTGGCAAAAAAATAATGGCATGAGAATTGATCATTTTTTAGTGTCTAATTCATTAATTGATCAAATTAAGGATATAAATATCAATAAAGACCCTCGTGGAAGAGAAAAACCCTCTGACCACACTCCTATTGAAATTACTTTAGCTTAAAGATTTAATTTTATTAACTAACTCTTCGTTTATATTTCTTGGACCTGTGTCCAATCTATTTTTATGACGTCTTTCACCTGGTAATCTTACTTCACCCATTGATTTCATCTTCTCAAAAAATTCTTCTGCGTGTTTTTGCCAGTTTGTTCCTGAAGTTTTATCTGGACTTATTGCTAATATGAATTCACCGCCACTTGGAGGACCACCATCATTATTATCTTTAGCGGCTGTTTCATAACTAAAATTGTCACCAACTAAAGCGCCCGCTAATAATTCAACCATCATTGCAATTGCAGAACCTTTGTAACCACCGAACGGTAATAATACTCCGCCATCAGCAATTTCACCTGGATCAGTTGTTTCTTTTCCATCTTTAGTCAAACCAGTTCCAAGTGGAACTTTGTGCCCTTCTCTTTTAGCAACTTGAACTTCACCCATAGCCATCGATGCAGTTGCCATATCATAAACAACTGGAGTTTTTCCAGGTCTTGGCCAAGCAAATGAAATTGGGTTCGTTCCAAATAATGGTTTTATAGCACCCGCAGGTGCAACGGCAGGTTTGTATGATGTGCAAGCAAATGCAACTAAACCTTCTTCTGCTAACTTTTCTGTTTCAGGCCACATAGCAGCCATATGATGTGAATTGTTTATTGCTAATACCGCAACACCATTTTCTTTTGCAGCTTTAGCTAATTCAGGTAAACCTTTGTTTAAAACAACTGGTGCTAAACAATTATTTCCTTCAACTTTAATTACTGATGGAGATATTTTTTTTACTTCTGGTTTCCCTTTACCATTTATCTTTCCACTTTTAAGACCGGTGACGTATGCTGGTAATCTAAACAAACCATGTGATACTGATCCATCTCTTTCAGCATTTCTAATTAAATCTGATAAAATTGAAGCTGTCTCATCATCACAACCATTTGCCAAAAGCGTTTTTTTGGCTAATTCAAATATTTCATCTAAGGTTAAAGGTACTGTGCTCATTATTTCGATTTACACTTTTTACATAAACCAAAAAATTCTAAGTTATATTTGTTGTATCTCATTCCTGAGACATCCTCAAAATTTGATAAATATTTTGAAAGTTTTGAATTATTTATCTCTGAAACTTTTTCACAGCTTTCACAAATAGAAAAAGCTGTTGCTTTAGAAATTTGGCAACTAGAATTTTGACATGCAATAAAAGCGTTTCTACTTTCAATCTTATGAATTTTTCCAATTTCAACTAACTTATCTAAAGCTCTATAAACTTGTAATGGTGCTTTAATCCCTTTTTTTTGAACATTAAAAAGAATTGAATAAGCCTTCATGGGTTCGCCAGATTTATCAATAAGATCAAAAATTATTTTCTGGTTTTTAGAAAGATTGTGTTCTTTTTGCATCTATAAATTCTTATCAATTAGTCATTAGTTTTTCAATTGAATGGATTGCTTTATTTTAAACAAAGATAAAATGAATAAAAACAATGAAGCAGCAATAATTGAGGGTCCTGAAGCTGTGTTAAACTCAAGTGAAGAAAACAATCCTAGGATTACAGATAATAAACCACCTATTATTGAGAAAAATATCATTTTCTGAGGACTGTCTGAGATATTTCTAGCCATAGCAGCTGGAATGATTAGAATTCCGGTTATTAACAACAATCCTACCATTTTTATTGAAATTGCGATGATCGCTGCCATTAAAATTGTGAATACAGCTTTGGCGCGCTCAGGATTTAATCCTTCAGCCTCCGCTAATTCGTAATTAACAGTCGATGCAAATAAAGGTTTCCATATCAATTTTAAAATCAGCAAAATGATAGCACCACCTATCCAAATTATTAGTATGTCATTTGTAGTTACAGCTAATATGTCACCAAACAACAGACCCATTATATCAAATCTAATGAATGTTAAAAAACCTATCACAACCAAGCCTACTGCTAGAGAAGAATGGGCTAACAAACCTAGCAAAGCATCACCTGGTAGATTAGTTTTTTTTTGAAGTTGAATAAGAATTAAAGCAACTACAGATGAAATTACAAAAACAGATAAGGCTATATTTAACTCTAAAGAATAAGCCATAGTCACTCCTAATAAAGCTGAGTGAGAGAGTGTATCACCAAAATAAGATAATCTTCTCCAAATTACAAAACAACCTAAGGGGCCAGTAACTAAAGCCACACCTATTCCAGCAACTAAAGCTCTAATAAAAAAATCATCAAACATATTAATTTTTCTTTATTTGTCCTTCCTCTGAATGAACATGGTCATGTTTATGTTCATATACAGAAAGAATTTGAGATGCTTTTTCACCAAATAAAGTTTTATATTCGTTGTTTTTTGCTACATCCATTGGTGTACCAGAGCAACAAACGTGGCCGTTTAAACAAACAACATGATCGGTAGCTGTCATTACCGTATGTAAATCATGTGAAATTAATAAAATTCCACAATTAAGAGTCTCTGAAATTTTTTTAATCAATTCATAAAGAGCAATTTCACCTGTGTAATCTACACCTTGTACAGGTTCATCAAGAACTAATAATTCTGGTTTTTTTGAAATAGCCCTTGCTATTAAAACTCTTTGAAACTCACCCCCAGATAAATTTCCTAAATTTTTATTTTTTAAGTGAACGACACCGGTTAAATTTAAAGCTTCATCTATCGCTTCCTCATCAATATTTTCTGTTAACAGCATAAAATCATAAACACGAAGAGGTAATGTCCAATCTATAGATATTTTTTGAGGAACATATCCAATCTTGTTAGTATATTTCTCAACATTCCCTTCTATATTTTTATAAATTCCTAAAGCAATTTTTGCAGTTGTACTTTTTCCTGACCCGTTAGGACCAATTAAAGTTACAATTTTTCCTTTTTCAACTTTTAACGAAACACCTTCTACCAACCACTTTCCATTTTGTCGAAAGCCTGCATTATTTAGTTGAACCAAAGTTTTATTCTCAGAGTTCATTTATTCCTTGACTTGTAAATGTTATATTATTACATAATGTTATAATATAACAACTTTTAAATAATTACTTATGATAAATCTAAAAAAATTACCAATAATCCTTTCATTAATATCCTTTTTAACTATATTTTCATCAGCAAATGCTGAAATTAAAGTAGTTGCTTCTATTAAACCAATACATTCATTAGCAAGTTATTTAATGGATGGTGTAGGTAAACCAGATCTAATAGTGGATGGTTATAGCTCACCTCATGGATTTGCAATGAAGCCTTCTCATGCAAAAATGCTTCAAAATGCTGATCTTGTGTTTTGGATAGGAGAAAATTTAGAAAATTTTTTAGAAAAATCGTTAAGTTCTATCGCAAAAAAAGCTGAAAAAATTGAACTAATAGAAATCAAAGCATTACAAGTATTAAAATTTAGAGAAAGAAATATTTTTGACAAACATGATCATGACGACCATGGACATGATGATGATCATGGTAAAAAAGAAGATGATCACGACCACGATCACGAAGATCATGGTAAAAAAGAAGATGATCACGACCACGATCACGAAGATCATGGTAAAAAAGAAGATGATCACGACGACCATGGACATGATGATCATAATGGACATGCACATGGTGAATTTGATCCACACATTTGGTTGGACCCAATTAATGCAAAAGCTATCTTAAATGAAATGGCAGAACATTTAATTGAAAATGATTCAAAAAATGAAGCTAAATACAAAAGTAATTTAGCTAAGGTTTTGCAAGAAATTGATAAACTTACAATTGATGTTATGACTGATTTAAGTAACAGCGTATCTTCAATTGTATTTCATGATGCTTATCAATATTTCGAGGAAAGATTTAACGTTAAAATATTAGGAGCATTTACTGTTAATACTGATGTAATGCCTGGTGCAGAACAACTTGCTGAAATAAGAGAAATTATTGAGCATGATAAAGTAGCTTGTGTGTTCTCAGAGCCTCAGTTTAATCCTGCTATTATCAATGCTGTAGCAAAAGATATGAAGATTAAAACTGGTGTTCTGGATCCTCTAGGTGCAACATTAGATCCAGGTAAAGATCTATATTTCAATTTAATTAGAAATATGTCTGCATCTTTCAAAGGTTGTTAATTAAAAATTAGGTTTAATCCGGGAATTTTTTTAAATTCTCGGATTAACATATAACATTCACTGATATTTTTATAATACAATAAGCATTGTAATTTTTTCTAAGAGGATTTATTTTCTTTATAATTTGATTTTATGAACGATTTAAATTTATTTAAAAAAAATGGTTTTCTTGTTAAAGACAATTTAATTTCTCAAACAAAGATAAACAAAATAAATAAAATTGTTAATGAAGTTATTTCAAAAGAGAAAAATAAAAAATATTATAATGGTGTAAATGGAACTCAATCCTATAATAATTACCATTTTGTTTACAATTCAGGCTCATCCAAAAATAAAGAAATTTTAAGACTAAATAATCCTCAGAACAGGCATAAAGTTTTCTATGAATTATCTAGAGATAAAAAGATTATATCAATAGCTAAAAAATTGTTAGGTGGAACAGTTAGATTTCATCTTGGTAAATTAAATTTTAAGCTTCCAAATAAGAAAAAAGGAAGTGAAATTGGATGGCACCAAGATTGGGCTTTTTACCCTCATACAAACGATGATTTAATCACAGTTGGTATATATTTAGATGATTGCTATGAGAAAAATGGACCTCTTAAAATAATAAAAAATTCACACAAAAAGAAATTATACAGCCACCACAGCAAAGAAAATTATTTTGTTGGAAAAATAGATACTAAAAAAAATAAAATAGGAACTAAAGATAGTGTTTCTATAACAGGAACTGCTGGAACAGTTGTTTTTTTTCATTGTAGATCAGTTCATGGGTCTGGACACAACCAAATGAATAACTCAAGACCCTTAATTTTATTTGGTTATAGAGCTTGTGATGCTTGGCCATTAATCAATGATGGAAACCCTCATCCTGAAGTCAATTTAGAAAATTATGATAAAAATATTATTGTAGGAAATAAATCAATAAAACCAAGATTAGCTAAAGTTCCAACAATAATCCCACTACCTAAGAAGAAACATTATGTTTCTATCTACGAACTTCAAAAAAATTAAATTAAATTCTTTGTAATAAATCTTTAACATAACATTCATATAAATTTTGAATGTTATTTATAAAAAAATATCTTAAATGGATCAGCACATTTTTGGTGTTAACTGGTATTTTGCTTACAAATCTTAATGTTTATCCACTGAATATATATTTTCATGGACTGGGTGTTGTTGGATGGACAATTTCAGGTTTCTTGTTAAAGGATAAGGCTATTTTAACTAATTTTGGATTACAAATTCCACTATTTGTAATCGGTATTTACAAAATTATTTTTTAATGAAAAATGTTTTATTTGTATGCACTGGTAATTCTGCAAGAAGTATTATAGCTGAAAGTATTATAAATAACGAATACTCAAATAAATTTAAAGCATTTAGTGCTGGAAGTAATCCTTCTGGAACAATCAATCAAGATGTTAGAAGTTTTTTAGAGAAAAACAAAAATTATGATCTAAGTAATTATAGCTCTAAAAACTTTGAAGAATTTATAAATAATGAAATTAAAATGGATCATGTATTTACCGTATGCAATAACGCAAATAATGAGGTGTGCCCTATCTGGCCTCAAAAGGAACAAATAATACATTGGGATATTGAAGATCCTGTATCCAAACTTCAAAGTGCAAATAATGAAGAAAAACAAATAATCATTAGAAATACATTTAATATTATTAGTAGTAAAATTAAAGATTGGATAAATGAAAAATAAAAGTAAATATTTTCTTTCAGAATTTATTGGAAGTTGCTTTCTAGTAATGATCATAGTTGGATCAGGTTTAATGGCAGAAAACTTGACCAACGATATAGCTGTAATGTTAATTGCTAATACTATAGCAACAGGTGCAGGCTTATTTGTATTAATCACAGTATTTGCTGATGTATCTGGTTCTCATTTCAATCCATTTGTTAGTATTGCAATGACAATTACAGGAAAATTAAAAAAAAGATTACTTCCATTTTATATTTCTGCTCAAATCTTAGGCTGTATGTTAGGTGTAGCTTTAGCTAACTTCTTTTTTGAACATCAAATATTTGAACTATCTACAAAATCAAGAGATGGCATTTATATATTTGTATCAGAAATAGTAGCTACATTAGGTCTTATAATGATAATTTTTGGTTCAATGAAATCAGGTAAAATTACTGTGGCTGCTTCAGTTGGTTTATATATTACAGCTGGTTACTGGTTTACTTCATCAACATCATTTGCAAATCCTGCTGTTGCAATAGCTAGAACTTTTACAGAATCATTTACTGGTATAAATTATTTAAATACACCATTTTATATAATAGCTGAATTGATTGGAATGATAATAGCTGTTTATCTGGTAAAAAAAGTTTTTTTAAATAAGTGAATAACCAGAAGATCTTACAGTTCTAATTAATTCCTTTTTATTTTTTAAATTTACAGATTGTCTTAATCTTCTGATATGGACATCAATAGTTCTGCTTTCAACATTTACATTATTTGGCCAAACATTTTCTAAAATTTGATCTCTTGAATAAACTCTCTTAGGATTAGTTAAAAAAAATTCTAACAATCTAAATTCTGTTGGTCCAAGCTTAATTTCTTGTTGATCTCTAAACACTCTTTTTTCAATTCTATCTAAGCTTAGGTCTTCATACTCTAAACTGTCAGATACTATATTTGGATTAGATCGTCTTAACACAGCCTTCATTCTTGCCATTAATTCATTAAAGCTGAATGGTTTAGTTAAATAGTCATCTACACCACTATCTAGACCTTTTATTTTGTCTTCCTCTTCACCTTTGGCAGTTAGCATAATCACTGGTAAACTTTTAAAACTATTGTCTTTTCTTATACTTTTACAAATTTCTATCCCTGAAAGATCAGGTAACATCCAATCTAATAATAGTAGATCAGGTTGAAATTTTTTTAATTCTTTTAAACCATCATTGCCATTTAATGATGATGATACTATAAAACCGTTTTTTTCTAGATTATGTTGAACTAATTGAATTATTGAAGGTTCGTCTTCAATAATAAATATCTTGCCATTCATTTTTATTGTTGAATAACTTTTCCTTTAGGTCTGCTACCTTTTAAGTATTCACCTTTAATTAAAAAACAAATTGTTTCAGCTATATTAGTTATATGATCTCCAGCTCTTTCAAGATTTTTTGTTGCAAAAATCAAATGTGTTGAAAAATCTAAATTCTTTTTATCTTTTGAAAGAAAATCAATAACACTTTCCATGGCTATATAGGTCAAATCATCAACTTGTTCATCTTTTTCCCATACCTCTTTAGCTTTGTCATAATTTTTATTTACGTAACTATCTAGAACATCATTTAATTGTTTAATTACTAAATCTCCTAATCTCTTTAAATTTCCTAATAGTTCCTCAGGCAAATCTAATGGTAAAGGTTTTACTTTTTTTGCGTTACTTTTTGATAGATCACCTATTCTTTCTAAATCTTGAGATATTTTTAAAGAACTGATTGTTTCTCTTAAATCAATAGCCATAGGTGCTCTTTTGACTAGTAATGTCATAATCTGTGTATCTATTTTGGATCTGAATTTATTTATTTCTTCATCGCTTTTAATAATTTTATCAATAGAGTCTTTATCAACTTTGATTACAGCATCCATGGAGTCAACCATTTGAGACTCTGTTAAACTTCCCATTTTAATTACTGAATCAATTAAGTATCTTAATTCTTCTTCGTATGATTTTACTGTGTGCTCATTACTCATAATTTATCCAAATCTACCTGTAATATAGTCTTGTGTCATTTTATTGTCAGGATTTTTAAAAATTTTCTCTGTTTTACCTACCTCAATTAACTTACCCAGATGGAAAAAACCTGTTTTTTGTGAAACTCTAACTGCTTGAGCCATTGAGTGTGTTACAATCACAATTGTATATGTTTTTTTAAGTTCATCGATTAATTCTTCAATTTTTGCTGTTGCTATAGGGTCTAATGCTGAACAGGGCTCGTCCATCAATATAACTTCAGGATTTACAGAAATTGCTCTTGCAATACAGAGTCGTTGTTGTTGACCTCCGGAAAGTCCTGTACCTGGTTCGTCAAGTCTATCCTTTACTTCTTCCCACAAAGCAGCTTTTTTTAAGCTACTCTCAACAATTTCATCTAACTCACTTTTGGTTTCACCCTTGCCATGAATTTTTGGACCATATGAAATGTTGTCATAAATACTTTTAGGAAATGGATTTGGTTTTTGAAAGACCATTCCTACTCTCTCCCTCAAAGATACTACATCTAAATTTTTGTCATTAATTTCAATACCATCAATTTCAATATTTCCAGTAACTTTACAGATATCAATTACATCGTTCATTCTATTCAGACATCGAATAAAAGTAGATTTTCCACAACCAGAAGGACCAATTAAAGCTGTAACCTCTTTTTCATTTAAATCTAAATTAACATCAAACAATGCTTGCTTCTCACCGTAATAAACATTTAAGTTAGTTGATTTAATTTTTACTTCGTTCATTAATTCCATCTTTTCTCAAATTTCTGTCTTAAATATACCGCTAAGAAATTCATTACAATTAAAAAACTTAATAACATCATGATGGTAGCAGATGTTTTCTCTACAAACCCCCTTTCGGCAGACTCAGACCACAAATATACTTGAACAGGTAGAGAGGCTGAAGGATCTATTGGTGTTGAAGGAATATCAACTACAAATGCAACCATACCAATTAATATTAATGGAGCTGTTTCTCCTAAAGCTTGTGCTAATCCTATAATTGTTCCAGACAAAGTTCCGGGCAACGCTAAAGGAACAACATGATGGAATACAGATTGAAATTTGGAAGCACCAACTGCTAAAGCTCCTTCTCGTATTGATGGAGGTACTGCCTTCAATGAAGCTCTACAAGGTATAATTATCCTAGGCAGTGTCATTAAGGCTAGAGTTATTCCAGCTACTAATGGTGTGGATCTTGGTAATTGGATTGTGGCTAATAATATTTGTAAAGCTAATAAACCATAAACTATTGAAGGAACAGCAGCTAAATTATTGATATTAATTTCTATAAAATCAGTAATTTTATTTTTTGGAGCAAATTCCTCTAAATAAATTGAAGCCAACACCGCAACAGGAAAAGCTAATAATAAACAAATAATTATACTGTAAAAAGATCCAACTAATGCACCACCAATACCAGCAAGTTCAGGATCACGAGAATCTCCATTTTTAAAAAAATAATAATTAAAATTCTTAATAATTTTTTTATTTTCAACCAATGTATCGTAAATAACTAATTGGAAATCAGATATTCTTCTTCTGTCTTCTGGTAAATCTCTTGGATAATTTCCTTTATGTAATTGATCAATATCATCTGATGCTGTTATCTCTACGTTTAATGTTTTTCCAATTAAATTGTTATTTTCTAAAAAAGCTCTTCTAATTTCAATCTCTGCATCTGTAGTGAATAAATCAATCAATTGATTTTCTTGATCTAAATCTTTAGCAGGGTAAACTTTTAACAAACTTTCAATAGTAACATCATAGAAATCAGCATCTAAAATCTCATTTTCTGTAGCTCCATTTTGTATTTCTAAAAGTTCTTGATCATAAAAAACTTCAACATTTATAGCAGTTTTCATGAATGCAGAACTTCCTTTTGAAAAAATATTGTGAACTAAAATAATAACAAACAACAATGCTACAAAAATTGATGCCAGACCATAAAATCTAAATCTTTTTTCAGCATTATGTCTTTTTTTTAATCTTTGTTCTTTAGTCATATTTCTCTCGGTATTTTTTAACTGCTCTTTGAGCAATATAGTTAAGAACAAGGGTTGCGATAAATAAAGTTAATCCCAAAGCAAAAGCAGATTGAGTTTTCGGACTATCAAACTCTTGGTCACCAACTAAAATCATTACAATCTGAGTGGTTATAGTTGTTGTAGATTCTAATGGGTTAATAGTTAAATTTGCTGCAAGACCAGCTGCCATAACAACAATCATTGTTTCACCAATTGCTCTTGATACAGCGAGTAAAACTGATCCTATGATACCTGGTAATGCAGCAGGTATAACAACTTTTTTTATTGTTTCAGACTTTGTTGCACCTATTGCATAAGAACCATCTCTTAAAGATTGTGGTACTGAATTAATAACATCATCAGATAATGATGACACATAAGGAATGATCATAATACCCATAATCAATCCTGCTGCTAGAGCACTTTCCGATGATACAGTTAATCCTAAATTTTCACCAATTTGTCTAAAAAAAGGACCAACGGTTAGAGCTGCAAAAAATCCATAAACAACTGTTGGAATACCAGCTAAGATTTCAATTATTGGTTTTGATATTCTTCGTATTTTTAGTGAAGCGTATTCAGCCATATAAATTCCAGAAAATAATCCAATTGGAACTGCGACCAACATAGCAATTAAAGCAATAAATGAAGTACCTGCGATCAATGGAATGAACCCAAATGCATCTTTAAGTTCTTCATATTCGGCTGCTGTTATTGCAGATGCATCACTAACAAAAGCTCTTTGAGGACTCCAATTAGTCCCAAATAAATAATCGAAAATATTTATAACTGAGAAAAACTTTATACTTTCAAATAAAAGTGAAAAAATTATTCCTAAAGTGGTTAAAATTGCAATTAGAGATGAAGCAAATAATAATCCTTTTAAAATTTTTTCAACATCATCTCTTGCTTTATTATTATTTTTAATTTTTTTTAACGAATAAATTACTGAAGCAATTACAATAGTAAAAATTAATACTATTTTTGAATTAGTAAAAATATTAATAAATTTTGCATATGAAATTGCACTTTCTTTTAAAATAATATCTATATCTCCAAAAAATGTGCCAGCATAAATAGCTTTAATTTTTTCATAAACTAAATTTGCTTCATTCTTATCATTAAAAATAGCTCCCTTATTTGCAGCAGTTTCAATAATTATTGATTTAATAATTACTGGTTCAAACAATGTCCAGATAACCAGGAACATTAAAGAAGGTATGGAACACCATAATACCAGGTAGTATCCATAAAATTTTGGAAGTGCGTTTAATTTAATATTTTTGTTTATTGAGATACTTTTAGTTTTTGATTTACCGTAAAAAAATAAAGATAATGAAAATATTGATATTAAGAATATTAAGACGAAGTTCATTCGAAATGATGTCTATCTTCTAAATGTTACAGTTTTGTTACAAATTAAATTCTAGATTGAATAAAAAAAAGGCCAGATAAACTGGCCTTTTTTTGAAAATAAGATTTTAATTAATTAATACTTATTGTGTTTAAATCTAAAGCGGCAGTTCGAGTAACTTTGTACTTGTCAGATGCTAAAGGAACTAATCCAATTTTTCCTAAGTATCCTCTGTTACCCATAGCTTTTTTAGAAGTAAACTCTTTTAAGTATTCCTCAATACCAGGGACAACACCAATATGTGCTTTTTTAACGTAAAAGAATAATGGTCTTGCAATTGGGTATGAGTAATCTTGAATACCTTCTAGAGATGGTTGTACACCTTCAATAGAAGCTGCTTTTACCTTATCTTTATTTGCCACAAGGTAACTGTAACCAAAGAAACCATAAGCATCAGGGTTTGACGTTAGTTTTTGTACAATAAGAGTGTCGTTTTCACCAGCTTCAACTGCATAACCGTCTTCTCTCATTTTTGCACATTCTTTTTTAGCTTTTTTACCAGCTGCATCATAAAGAGATTTTGCTGTTTTAGAGCAACCTTTACCCATCACTAATGAGTTCCAAGCATCTCTCGTTCCTGACGTTGGGGGTGCAATTAAAATTTCAATTTTTTTGTTTGGAAGACTTGCATCAATATCACTCCATTTTTTATATGGATTTTCAACAAGTTTACCATCAACATCAACTTTAGCTGCTAAAGCTCTCCATAATTGCTCTTTTGTAAAGTTAGAGTCTGGAGCACTAACTGCATGTGCAAAAGAAATACCATCATTACCTACTACAATTTCAATAATTTCAGATACACCATTTTTTTCACATAAAGCTTTTTCTTTTGGTTTAATAGCTCTTGATGCATTAGTTACATCTGGGTGGTTAACACCTACACCAGCACAGAACAATTTCATTCCACCACCAGTACCTGTACTCTCAATAACTGGAGTTTTAAACTTCCCAGTTTTACCGAATTTTTCTGCAACCACTGTTGCGTAAGGATATACAGTCGAAGATCCCACAATTTTGATTTGATCTCTTGAGTAACTAGTTGTTGTAAAACTTAACACTAAAAGAAATCCAAATATTACACTTATTACTTTTTTCATAATTCTCCTTTTTAGATTCATATGCGAACTAAATAGATTTGATTCTTAAATATTTTATTAAAGGAAGGTTAAACTTTTGTTACAACCACTAACTTTTTAGTTGTATTATAGTGAGTTGAATTTGATATCTATTGTTGTTCCTTGATTTTCTACACTATTAATATCCATTTCAGCTCTATGTTGCGAAACTAAATGTTTAACAATAGCTAAACCAAGACCAGTTCCTCCAACACTACGACTTTTGCTAGGATCAACTGTAAAAAATCTCTCTGTGATTCTATGCAAAGATTCTTTTGGTATACCTATTCCCTGATCTGCTATTGAAACAATATTAAATTCACCATCTTTTTTTGTAGAAATTGTGATTTCTTTATTTTTGTCACTATATTTAATTGAGTTATCAATAAGGTTTGTAAAAATTTCAATTAATTTATCTCTGTCACCAATTATTTTAAAATTTTCAATTTTATTAAATTTAATTTGAATATTATTTTTACTGATTATTTTTTCGTATGTTTTAATTACATAATCTAGCAATTCTATTAAATCTATTTCATGAGTTGGTCTTATATGCTCTTGAAGCTCAATTTTTGATAATGATAATAAATCTCTAATTAAATTTTCCATTCTTTCTGATTGTGATATCATCACAGGTAATAAATTAGTCATTTCAGAATTATTTTTTAATTCTGAGTTATTGTCAAAGGTTTCAAGACCCATTTTAATTGACTGTAATGGTGTTCTAAGTTCATGAGAAACATTGGCTACAAAATCTGATTTTAGCTGCTGGAATTTATGGAATTCAGTTAAATCTCTAATTAATAAAACACATGTTTGTTCATCAAAGAAAATATTATTATGATCTAAATAAGCAGTTATATTTAATCTTTGAGTTGCTTGATTTCTAATTTCAATCTCTAAATCTGTAACATTTGAACCTTGAAAATTTTTATCAATAGAATTTAAAAGATCTGGATTACGTAAAAAGCCACTTATATTTTCATTTAGTTTAATTTGAAAAAGTTTATTTGAGGAATTATTGCTAAAAATAATTTTTTTACTTTTATCTAATATGATTACTGCTTCTGGAATATAATTTAGTAAATCGTATAAATTATTTCTATAATCTTTACTTTCAACAATTTTAATTTTTTCTTTTTCAGAATTTTCCTCAACACTAATTCCAAATACTCTTTCTTTTTTTAAGAGAAAGAAAGTTAATAATCCAATTATGATTAATAAAATTATTGTTAACAAATCCACTACTTCACTCTGCCATAAATATCTTGATACCTAACAATATCAGTTTCCTTTAATATTGAGCCTACTTGGGCTTCCATAATTTTAACTGGTTTTTTCCCAGGATTTTGAACTCTGTGAATGGCTTCTAATGGAATAAATATATGTTCTCCAGGTTTTTTAGTAATTATATCTTTATTAAGTGTTATTTTGGCATTTCCTTGAGTAACCAACCAATGTTCAGCACGGTGATGATGTTTTTGCAAACTTAAAATGCCTTTTGGTTTTACATAAAGTTCTTTAATTAAAAACTCTTTACCTTCGAATAGGTTCGTGTATCTACCCCATGGTCTGTAATAAACGTTTTTCTTCTTAATGTATTTGTTTTTATTTTTGTCATACATTTTTAAAATCTCTTTCCAACTTCCAAGATCTGACCAAGGTATGTCTAATTTAATTGCATTAATTTCTTTTGTTTTTTCAAGGATTGCATAATCAAAAGATTTAGCAGTTGCTTTTATAAATGAGGCTTTATTTAAATGATAAATATTTGATTTATATTTTGCTTTATTAACTGCTGTTACACAATTTCTGTATATAGTTGGGTTATATTTTTTAAAATTATTGATGATTGAATCTTTTCTAAGATAAAACATTCCTGAGTTCCAATATCCACTTTTTCGAATGATTTCTTTTGCTTTTGCTTCTTTAGGTTTTTCAATAAATCTAGTTACTTTATTTATGTTTCCTTTAATTTTTTTGGTTAAGAAATAACCATAATCACTTGTTGGAGATTTTGGTTTAATACCAAATACAAAAATATTATTTTCATTAAGATTGGACTTATTTTTATAGATAGCTTTGTTAAAAATGCTTATTTTCTCAATCAAATGATCAGCTGTAAAAAACATAAGTGGCTGATTATCAGGAATATCTTTTATTAAAGCTGTGCTTAAGATAGCTGGAGCTGTGTTTCTTTTTGCTGGCTCTACAACAATTTTATATTTATTGATTTTATTTTTTCTTAAATGATGTTTAACTTTACTCAGATATTTTTGGTTTGTGCTAATAATTGGAGCGTCATAAATTGAAGCCTTTGTTCTCTCTAGAGTTTTTCCAAGTAATGTCCAATCCCCAAAATCAATAAACTGTTTTGCTTGATGATTTTTAGAGTTAGGCCAAAGACGAGTGCCAGCACCACCACATAAAATAACTGGTCTTATTTTCATTAAATCTCTGAGTAATCTTTAACTTCCTTTTTCTTACCTGGATGAGTTGGAGCACCTAAGTATGCTGGTCCAACTGTTTGGGCATATTTCCATAAAGTTCCCGATCCAAAGTCAGATTTTTTAGCTTTCCATTTTCTTCTTCTTGATGCTAATTCTTTTTTAGAAAGCCTTACATTGATTGTTCCCTTTTTAGCGTCAATATCAATGATATCTCCATTCTTTAATAGACCTATAGGACCTCCTAGAGCTGCCTCAGGGCCTACGTGACCTACACAAAAGCCTCTTGTGGCACCAGAGAACCTTCCATCAGTTATAAGGGCTACTTTCTCCCCTTTTCCCTGACCGTAAATTGCACCAGTTGTAGACAACATTTCTCTCATACCAGGTCCCCCAACTGGTCCTTCGTATCTAATAATAATTACATCACCATCATTATACTTTCTACTTTGAACAGCTTTCATAGCGCTTTCTTCATTATCAAAGCATCTTGCTTTTCCAGTAAATTGTAATTTTTTAAGTCCTGCAACTTTAACAATTGCTCCTTCTGGAGCTAAGTTTCCTTTTAATCCAACAACACCACCAGTTGGAGATAATGGATCTTTGTAAGATTTCATTACTTTTTGTTTAGGATTAAATTTAATATTTTTTAAATTTTCTTTCATGGTTTTACCTGTAACAGTCATACAGTCTCCATGAATATATCCACCTTCGTATAAAGTTTTTAATAACATTGGAACACCACCTGCTAACCACATATCTTTTGCAACATATTTTCCACCAGGTTTTAAATCTGCAAGATAAGGTGTTCTTTTAAATATTTTTGCAACATCCATTAAATCAAATTTAATTCCTGCTTCATTAGCAATAGCTGGTAAATGGAGACCTGCATTTGTAGATCCACCAGTTGCAGCAACAATTGTTGCAGCATTTTCTAAAGCTTTTCTTGTAACAATATCTCTTGGTTTAATTTTTTTCTGCAAAAGTTTCATAACCATTTTACCACTTTCTTTTGCATACTTATCTCTTTCCTCATAAGGAGCAGGAGTTCCTGCAGAATAAGGTAATGCTAAACCAATAGCTTCTGATACACATGCCATTGTATTTGCAGTAAATTGACCACCACAAGCACCTGCACTTGGGCAAGCAACTAATTCTAACTTTCTAAGTTCTGCTGCAGACATTTGACCTGATGAATGTTTTCCAACTGCTTCAAATACATCTACTACAGTTACATCTTTTCCTTTATAAGTACCTGGAAGAATGGACCCTCCATAAATAAACACACTTGGTACATTTAGTCTAACCATTGACATCATTAAACCTGGTAAAGATTTATCACAGCCAGCAATACCAACTAATGCATCATAACAATGGCCTCTAACAGTAAGTTCGGCAGAGTCAGCAATAACCTCTCTTGAAATTAATGAAGATTTCATACCTTCATGACCCATTGCAATTCCATCAGTAACAGTGATTGTGCAAAATTCTCTTGGTGTTCCAGCATTTGCTCTGACACCTTTTTTAACAGATTGGGCTTGTCTCATTAAAGCAATGTTGCAAGGCGCTGCTTCATTCCAAGTTGAAACAACCCCAACAAAGGGTTTTGCTACATCTTTTTCAGTTTCACCCATTGCATAGTAAAAAGATCTATGTGGTGCTCTATCTGGTCCTAATGATGTATGTCTACTTGGAAGTTTCTTTTTATTAAATTTTGCCATTATATCCCTTTTATTGTTACTGATATTTTCTCAATATCATTCTTTAAATTATTATAATTAGTTTTTTCTTGTTCAACAATCTCTTTTGGAGCGCGGTTTACAAAACTTTTATTCTCCAATCTTTGAGATATTTTATTCATTTCTTGTTCTAATCTACTTTGTTTATTTGTTAAGTTTTCTTTAATTAATTTTAAATCCACATCTTTATCAAAGTAAATTTTAAATAAGTCACCTGAAACAACCATTGTTGCAGCAGGTTTTTCTAAATCATCATCAAGTATGTTATTTATTCTTCCAAGCTTTTTTAAGATAACTTCATTCTTATTAATAAATTCTTTTTGATTGTCATTGATACCTTTAACTGAAACATCGATAAATGATCCTGGGCTAACATTTAGCTCATTTTTAAAAGATCTAAGCTCTGAAATAATATTTATGATATTTTCTACCTGCTCAGTACTATTATTTTTATTAACTTCTCCAGTTACCCAATTTTTATGCATTAAAAAATCACTACCATTCTTATCAAATTGGTCTTTGAGCCATATTTCCTCTGTTACAAACGGAATAAATGGATGAAGTAAGATTAATATTTGTTTGAATACATAAGATGATACTTTTTTAACCTCTGCTTTTGCATCATTATCATCTGAAAACAGAATAGTTTTAGATAACTCCAGATACCAATCACAATATGAGTGCCAAGCAAACTGATAAGCGTTTTTTGCAGCTTCATCAAATCTATAATCTTCAAGATTTTTTTGGATTTTATTCTTTGCCTCTATTAGTTCAGAATATATCCACTTATTAATATTTACATTTAAATTTGGTAGCTGATCAATGTCTTTAAAATCACATTCATTTGTTATTAAAAAGTTATTAGCATTCCACAATTTATTTAAAAAATTTCTATAACCTTTAACTCTATCTTCCGATAATTTTACATCTGTTCCAGGTGAAGCCATTGAAAGTAAAGTAAATCTCAATGCATCAGCACTGTATTTTTCTATTAAATCTAAAGGGTCAATTACGTTTCCTTTTGATTTAGACATTTTCTGCCCTTTTTCGTCTCTTACAAGTGCATGAACATATATATCTTTAAACGGTTCTTTATTTAAAAATTCTGTTCCAAACATAATCATTCTAGCAACCCAGAAAAAGATAATATCAAAACCAGTTACTAATACTGAAGTTGGATAAAATTTCTTTAAATAATCATCATCTTCTGGCCACCCTAAAGTAGCAAAAGGCCATAAACCAGATGAAAACCAAGTATCTAAAACATCAGGATCTCTAGTTAGTTCTACTTCTTTTTTATAAAATTCTTTTGCTTGTGATTTCGCTTCTTCTTCATTTATAGCTACAAAAATTTTATTTTCAGGTCCGTACCACGCTGGTATTTGATGTCCCCACCACAATTGCCTTGAAATACACCAAGGTTCAATATTGTTCATCCATTGAAAATATGTCTTTGACCAATTTTCAGGAAAAAAATTTGTTTTTTTAGAATTAACAACTTCTTTTGCTTTAACAGACAATTTACCAGCATCAGCAAACCATTGTTCTGTAAGAAAAGGTTCAATTATAGAATTAGATCTATCACCATATGGAACTTTATTTTTAATATTTTCTTCTTTTACAAAAAATTCTTTTTCTTTAAGTTCTTTTAAAATTCTTTTTCTAGCTTCAAATCTATCAAGACCTATATAACTCTCAGGAGCATTTTCATTTATCTTACCTTCTTCAGTAAAAATATTTATAATTTCAAGATTATTTCTTTGACAGACATCATAATCATTAAAATCATGCGCAGGAGTTATTTTCAATGCGCCTGTGCCCTGTTCAGGATCAGCATAATCATCTTCTATAATTTTAATTTTTCTACCAACAATTGGAATAGTTACTGTTTTACCAACGAATGATTTAAACCTTTCATCTTTTGGATTAACAGCTATAGCAGTATCACCCAACATTGTTTCAGGTCTTGTGGTTGCTATAGTTATAAATTCACTAGTTCCATCTATAGGATACTTAATATAGTAAATTTTTGAATTTACCTCTCTTTGATCTACTTCTAAATCTGAAATAGCTGTTTTAAGTACCGTGTCCCAGTTTACTAATTTCTTATCTTTGTAAATTAAACCTTTATTGTAAAGTTCTACAAAAACTTTAATAACTGATTTAGATAAGTTTTCATCCATTGTGAAAGCATTTCTTGACCAGTCACAAGAACAACCAAGTTTTTTTAATTGATTAATTATTATGTCGCCATATTGCTCTTTCCATTCCCAAACCTTTTCAATAAACTTATCTCTACCAATCTCATTCTTATCTATCTTTTCAGAAGTGAGTTTTTTCTCTACTAAGGCTTGCGTTGCAATACCAGCGTGATCAGTTCCTGGTTGCCATAAAGTTTCATAATTGTTCATCCGATGATAACGAACTAATAAATCTTGAATAGAATTATTTAATGCGTGCCCCATATGAAGACTACCAGTTACATTTGGTGGGGGAATTACTATTGAAAATTTTTTAGAATTTTCTTTTGGTTTAAATAATTCGTTTTTTTCCCAATATGAATAAATCTTATTTTCAACTTCAGAATGGATATATTTATCGTTACTCATTGATTTTAAAGTTTATAATTTAATAATCTTATTTAACAATAATCAATTTGGATCGTTATTTAATAGACTAATATAAAAAATTTAATATAAAAAGGCCTGAAGCTATTCGTCTAAAACAAGAAGGCAACGTGGCGGAATGGTTACGCAGAGGATTGCAAATCCTTGTATCCCGGTTCGATTCCGGGCGTTGCCTCCAAAAAAAATCTTGTTTTAGTTTTAAAAAAAAGTAAGTTGTGATTTTTACATTCCTCGGTAGCTCAGTTGGTAGAGCAGTTGACTGTTAATCAATTGGTCGCAGGTTCGAGTCCTGCCCGAGGAGCCAAAAAAAATTAATCTTAAATATTTAAGAATAAACAAACAACCAAAGGGGTCCCATTTTGGTTATGATTAAACTGCTTTAGAAATGTTAGATCCTGAAATTTGTAGTGTTTTGTTAAATTTTAATTTTTGATCAGCATTAAGTTCTGAATAAACTTTCGCTAAAAAATTATAATTAACATTCATATGTCCTTCTTGCGATTTTTCTAAGTTAACTAAATATTCTGAAAAATCTTCAAAGAAATAATTTATTGGTACTTTTAAATAATTTGAAAGCTGAAGTAATCTTATTGAACTTACTCCATTAGTCCCTTTTTCATATTTTTGAATTTGTTGAAATGTTACGTTTATCGCTTTTGCTACTTTTGTTTGGGTTAAACCTAAAGCCAATCTTCTTAACTTAAGTTTGTTCCCTAAGTGTTTGTTGAAATTATCTTCCATTAAGACCCCTCTTAATTAAATTTTAAAAGTCTATTGAACAAATTTATTTCAACTACTGCAATAGAAAAATTTATTTATTTTTTTAAAAAAACCTTAAAAACTAAAAACCTGTCAAGCAATTGTTAAGATCAAAATGTATATATATTTTACAAGATTTGGCTTAAGAAAAGCTTAGTACGATCACTCTTTGGATTAGCAAAAAACTCTTTTGTATCAGCTTTTTCTACTATCATACCCTCATCCATAAAGATCATTTTATCTGCAACTTCTTTAGCAAAACCCATTTCGTGTGTAACAACGATCATCGTCATACCTTGATTAGCTAAATCAACCATTACATCAAGAACTTCCTTAATCATTTCAGGGTCAAGTGCAGATGTTGGTTCATCAAACAACATAATCTTCGGTTCCATGCATAGAGCTCTAGCGATTGCGACCCTTTGTTGCTGACCACCAGATAATTGACCTGGAAATTTCTGAGCTTGGTCAAGAATTTGAACTCTTTCTAAATGCTTTAGTGCTAATTCTTCAGCTTCTTTTTTAGGCATTTTCTTCACCCAAATAGGAGCAAGTGTGCAATTATCTACAATAGATAAGTGAGGAAATAGATTAAACTGTTGAAACACCATTCCAACTTCAGCTCTAATTTGTTCAATATTTTTTGTATCTTCTGTTAGAGTATTTCCATCAACAATGATATCTCCTTGTTGATGTTCTTCTAATCTGTTTATACATCTAATTAACGTTGATTTACCAGAACCAGACGGTCCACAAACTACAATTTTTTCTTTTGGTTTAACTTCTAAATTTATGTCTTTTAATACTTGAAAATCACCAAACCATTTATTCACATTTTTAATTTGAATAATACTATCAGACATAATTTTATCGCTCTGTTTTATATTTTTGTTCTAGATTATAGCTATACTTACTCATTGCATAACAAATAATCCAGAAAATTATTGCTGCAAATACGTAGCCTTCCATTGCAAATCCTAACCATTCTGGATTAGTTTTTGCTAAATTTAACATTCCAACTATCTCTAATAATCCAACGACAAATATTAAAGGTGTATCTTTTACTAAAGCTAAGAAGGTATTAGCAATACCTGGAATTACTAATTTAAGTGCTTGAGGTAAGATTACAAATATATGCATCTTCCAATATCCCATACCTAGAGATTTTGCTGCCTCGTATTGGCCTCTTGGTAGAGCTTGTAAGCCCCCTCTTATTACTTCTGCAACATATGCAGCTTCAAATAATGAAATTGCAATAATTGCTCTAACTAATTTATCTATGAAAAAATCTTCCGGTAAAAACATTGGAAACATTACAGCAGACATAAATAAGACTGTAATTAGCGGCACTCCTCTCCAAAACTCAATAAATCCTACAGATATATATCTAATTAAAGGTAACTCAGATCTTCTTCCCAAAGCAAAAGCCATACCTATAGGAAAACAGAAAATTAAACAAAAGAACGAGATAATGAATGTTAGAGACAATCCACCCCAAGCTCCCGTTTCAACCCAGTTTAACCCATCAAGTTTACCAAGTTCAATTAACTCTTCATAAAAAACAAAGTATTTAAGAACTATATAAAGGGTTAACGGAACAATTAAAAAATAATAAAATTTAAATCTACTTGGAATAAAAAATCCAAGAATAATTGAAATAACTGCAGCAATTATACCATAGGAGAAGTCAAAAAATACTGGTCCGCCTGATATAAAAAAGAATATAAACAAAAACGCAATAAAGGGATAAATAACTACATAGTATAAAGTTGAATACTTTTTAAATTTTTCAGTTGCAAAATAACCAACAGAACCAAGTAACGCCAAAGAAATAAAAGATAAGTTTATTCTCCATTGTTCAGCATTTGGATACATTCCATACATAAATCTGTTGAACCAAACTTTGATATATGTCCAACAAGCACCTGTTCCAGAACAAACATCTTTACTATCTCCTGCAAAACTAGCATCAACAAAAAACCAACTTAGAATTGGCGGTGTTGCTTTAATGATTACAAAAATAATTAATAAAGAAAGTACAGCATTAAAACCGTTGGTATTAATATTTTTGTTTAAACTGTCTAAAAATTTATACCCACTATGCTCTATTCTAATAAAGTGAAGACCTATAAATCCAATCACTAAAGGGATCACAAAACTTAACAACGTTGGTAGGAAACCTGTAATGTTAACATTAAAAAATGAATTCAAAAATACATCTAAAACACTAACAAAAAATAATAAAGAACCTAAATATAAAAAGGTATTCAAATTTTCTTTATCAGGTCTTAAAAAATTAATTTTTGACATTTATTTTTCCTTAATAGCAATTTTTTTATTATACCAATTCATCAATATAGAAATTGATATACTCAAACTTAAGTAAGTAAGCATTGTAATAGAAACGATCTCAATTGCCTTTCCTGTTTGCATTAATGCAGTACCTGCAAATACTAAAACTAAATCAGGGTAAGCAATTGCAGCAGCTAATGATGAATTTTTAGTTAAATTTAAATATTGGTTAGTAGTTGGTGGTATAATAATTCTTAAAGCTTGAGGCATTACCACTAATTTTAAGACTTGATTTGGATTTAAACCGATAGATGCAGCAGCTTCTTTTTGTCCTTTTCCAACACCTTGAATTCCAGCTCTTACACACTCAGCAATAAAAGTTGCTGTATATAATGCTAAAGATAAAGTTAATGCAATTAATTCAGGTGGTAAATTTAATCCACCTTCATATCTATAAGAAGTTGCTGCTAATTGTTTTAATTTAGGTATTTCAAAAGAAAGATTAACACCTCCAATTAAAAAACTTAACAAAGGCAATATAAAAATTAATCCTAAAGATATCCATAAAACTGGCATTTGCTTTCCTTGAGTTTCTTGAACTTTTCTCGCATGAACTCTGATAACAACTATTGCAATTATTGCCGCAACTATTGAATAAAAGAAAACATTAAAATTTTCCCAAACAAAAGCTGGAACATACAGACCTTTTATAGTTAAAAAGAAAACACCAAACATTGCATCAGCATCTTGAGGTAAAGGTAAAGCTCTTAAAGCTGCAAAATACCAAAAAAATATTTGTAAAAGTAATGGAATATTTCTGAAAAATTCTACATAGAAAGCTGCAAATTTATTAATTAAATAATTTGGAGAAAGTCTTGCTACACCAACAATTATTCCAAGTATAGTTGCAATGATAATTCCAATTACAGAAACTAAAATAGTGTTTAACAAACCAACGAGATAAGCTCTAAAATAAGAATGTGATCCGTCGTATTCTATTAAAGAAAATTGAACATCAAATGAAGATTCTTGAGATAAAAAACCATATCCAAAATCAATACCTCTGTTTTCCATATTGACTTGTGCGTTATAACTAAAGAAACCAAAAACTAAAACTACTGCTAAAACTGTAATTAATTGAGGAACTATTTTTTGTAATTTGAAGTTCATTTAAGAGCTTATAAAAAAAAGGGCTAGAAAAATCTAGCCCTTTTTAATTAGTTAAATATGCAATTATCTTGCAGGTGGTACGTAAAGAATTCCACCTTTAGTCCATAATTCATTTGGACCTCTGTCTGGTAAAATTCCAGTGTCAGCTATATTTCTTTTGTAGCTTTCACCATAGTTACCAACTTGCTTGATAATTCTTAAGCTCCACTCATTGTCTAGACCAAAAGCAGCACCTAATTCACCTTCAGCACCAACTAATCTTTTTACAGCTGGATTATCTGAAGATTTCATCATATCTGCATTAGCTGAAGTAATTCCATACTCCTCAGCTTCGATCATAGCATTTAAAGACCATCTAACGATATCTTCCCATACTGAGTCACCTTGTCTAACAACTGGTCCTAAAGGCTCTTTAGAAACAGTTTCAGGTAATACAATGTGATCATCTGGGTTAGTCATTTTAGTTCTTTGTGCAGCAAGACCTGATTTGTCTGTAGTGTAAGTATCACATCTCCCAGCATCATAAGCAGCTACGACTTCGTCAGCTTTTTCGAAAGCAACTGGCTCATAAGAAATTCCTTTAGAGTTAAAAAAGTCTCTCATGTTTAACTCAGTTGTTGTACCAATGTTTGTACAAGCTGAGATACCATTTTTGAATTGGCTTGTTGAGGTAATACCAGAACTTTTTCTAACCATGAAACCTTGACCATCGTAGAAGTTTACTCCAACGAAAGTTAGTCCGATATCAGCATCTCTAGAAAGAGTCCAAGTTGTGTTTCTTGATAAGATATCAATCTCACCAGAAGTTAGAGCTGTAAATCTTTCTTTAGCACTTAATGGTGTAAACTTAACTTTGTTTGCATCACCTAGTACTGCAGCAGCTACCGCTCTACATACATCAACATCGATACCAGTCCAATTTCCAGCTGCATCTGCATTAGAAAATCCTGGAAGACCTTGAGATACTCCACATCTTACAAAACCCTTCTTTTGAGTGTTTTTAAGTGTTTTAGATTTTTTAGCAGCCATAGTTTCTGTTGTAAAAGTAAACAACACCGCAACCATTGCTACTAAAGAAGTTAATTGTTTTAAGTATTTAAACATTATTCTTCCTTTTTAGTTATTTTTATTTGTTAACAAATAATTCAAAACTTAGTTTTGAATTCGCAGGATTAAACCATTTTAGAAAAACTACTTCAAGAGGAAATTATGGTCAAAAGAGTAAGGAATGGCGCGCCCTGAAGGATTCGAACCTACGACCCTCGGTTTAGAAAACCGATGCTCTATCCAGCTGAGCTAAGGGCGCAATATTTGAGATACATATATATTACAAATTTAATATTTAAACAGAAATTTTTTAGCTATCAATAATAAAGATAATAATTCAATTCTACCGATTATCATAAAGAAAATAAGAATATATTTAGTAATAAAATGTAAATTTTGGAAATCAAAATCCCCTATTCCATAAGCTGAAGAATTAACAGTATTCATTAATGTTAATATCGCAAGTTTAAATGAATATTCAAAATTGATTGCACTCAAAGATAAAAAAATTGTTAATGAAAAAAGTGAGATTATAAAAATAATAATTGTAAGAAAATATTTATTTATATCTTGGGTTGCAAAATTAATCTTGGAAAATGCTAGTTTGTTCATAAAAACATTTTTTGGTCTGCTAAAAGAAAGTATCTGATTTAAAGAATATTTTGTTAATGAATATATCTTTAAAAATCTTAGACCAGAACTTGTTGAAATAAATGAACCTCCAATTATAACCAAAAGTAAATACAAGAATTGAAGATTAGTTTGCTCAACATTCAATGAAATTCCTATGTTAGAAATACTACTTACTAAAGATAAAAAGCTGTAAGAAAAAGTATTATCGTAACTAAAAAATATAAAAAATATTCCAACAGTTATTACAAAGTATAAAAATAGGTGAATATCCTCGTGAAAAAAATTAATATTTTTTCTTAAAAATATTAAATTGTATACAAAGAAAATACTAAAGAAAGAAACTAGCATAATTAATGAAAAAATTATTATCTGTGAATTTTGGACAAGTATTGTTGAAAGATCATTTACAGGTAAAAAACCACCTGATGAAATAACTGTCATTGCTAGATTTAATGAATTGAATGATCTAATTCCAAATAAATTAAAAATTATAAAAATAGCTAAAGTTAAGCTTGAATATAAAATAAATATTTTAATTGTTTGTTTTAAAATTTCAGTTGTATTAAATGATAAAAAATTTGTAAGAGATTTTTTTAAATTTTCATCATAAATATCAATCAAAAAAATTATAGAGAATAAAAAGTATAACCCACCTATCCATTGGATTGATGATCTCCATATTATTAATCCTTGATCGATATGTTTTATATTTTCAAAGATTGTATAACCAGTAGAAGTAAAACCAGAAACTGCTTCAAATAAAGCATTTAAAAAAGTTAAGTTGTAAATACTAAAATAAAATGGAATGGATAATACTAATGGCATAAAAAAATACCCCAAAAGAACTGTTAGTATTTTTTCAAATATTGTAGGTTTTTTATCCGAGTTATCAATTTTGTAAAACAAGAAACTAATTAAACCAGAGATTATTAAGCTAAAGTAATATGTATTTAAGTTTAAGTATAAGTTGAAATAATAAGAGTAGATAATATTTAAAAAAGAAAAAACTGAAATTAATAGAAAGAAAAAACTTAAATATTTTACCCGAAGTGTTGGCATTTAATTAAATTGAGCTAATTCTAAAAATATTTTCAACAACTGATATTGAGTCTTTTTTGGCTAAAAAAACAACTTTATCATCTTTTTGAAATACAAAGTCTGCCCTAGGTATAATTACTTTATCGTCTCTAAGAATAGCACCAATTCGAATTTCCTCAGGAAGATTTGAATTTTTTAATTCTTTGTTAATTAATTCAGATGTCTCAATTATCTCGGCCTCTATTACCTCATATTCACCGTTCATAATTGTATAAGCTGTTTCAATTGTTCCTTTATGGATATGTTTTAAAATACTCGATACAGTATTCATTCTGGGATCAATTAAATCATCAATTTTAAGTGAATTCTGTAATAATGAATAGTTTGGTTTATTAATTAAGGCCATTGTTCTTTTGTCATCAATTTCTTTTTCATCTTTTGCAAATTTTTCGACTAAAACACTTACCATTAAGTTATCTTCATCATCGTTTGTAAGAGCTAGAACAGTCTCAGCTTCTTCTAAATTTGCCTCAGCTAAAACTTCCTCATCTAACGCATCTCCATTGATAACTATTGTATTATTCAGTTCGCTTGCAAGAAATTCAGCTCTGTCTTTGTTTTTCTCAATAATTTTTACTCTTGCAGCATCTAAATTTTCCTCAATATTTTTAGCTAAATTAAAACCAATATTTCCTCCACCAACTATAAGAATTTTTTTAGAAACTTTTTCAGTGTGTCCAAATGCTTCCAATGTTTCGGACATTTGAGTTGAATTTATAATCACATAAATCTTATCATTGGTTTTTATTTCATCAGTTTTTTTGGGAATAAAAAACCTATCCTCTCTTATTACACCTATTACATTTGCTTTAAGATTAGGGTATTTTTTTGTAAGATCGCTTAATTTAATATTAATCAAACTACAATTTTCATTAATCAATATTTCAAGTAACCTAATTTTATTTTCTGCAAAAGGAACACTATCTAAGGCGCCAGGAGCTTCGAGCTTTCTTTGGATTGATTTAGCAATTTCAATTTCTGGAGAAATAATAACATCTATTGGTAAGTTTTCTTTGTTATAAACCGTTGTAAACTTTGGATTTAAATAATCCTGAGATCTTATTCTGGCAATTTTTTTTGGAATTTTAAAAATAGAAAATGCAATTTGGCATATAACCATATTTATTTCGTCATTTCGAGTTACTGCTATAATCATATCGGCCTCTTGTGCATTAGCCTTTTCAAGAATTGATGGATAGCTACCTTTCCCAACAATAGCTTTAACATCAAGTGCATCATCAATTTTTTGAATATCTTCGCTCGATGGATCTATAACTGTAATAGAATGCCCTTGTTCACTAAGCTGTTTGGCAATAGTAAAGCCAACTCTTCCTGCACCACAGATGATTATGTTCATTTAATTAAATTCTTTAATTCCTAAGCCCTTTAATTTTCTATGCAAGGCACTTCTTTCCATTCCAACAAAATTAGCTGTTTTTGAAATATTCCCATTAAATTTTTTCAATTGAATAGTTAAATACTCCTTTTCAAATTTTTCTCTAGCCTCTTTTAATGGCACAGATAGGCTGTTTTCAGCCAATTGTTCATTGAAATTAATATTTTTTAGGGATTCTTTTATTATATTTGAAATTTTTTCCTTTGTATCAGGTTGTAAAATTGCAATTCGTTCAATTAAATTTCTCAATTCTCTAACATTACCGTGCCAATCATGATTTAAGATATAAGTATTGTCTTCATCTATCTCTAATTCATTAATATTATAATTTTCAGATATTTTTTTTGAAAAATATTTAATCAAAAGTGGAATATCTGAAATACGTTGACTCAATGGTTCAACATTTATTTCAAAAACATTAAGTCTATGAAATAGATCTTCTCTAAAATTTCCTATTTCAATTTCTTTCTTCAAATCCTTACTTGAAGAGCAAATTAATCTGACATTTACAGTGACATCATTTGAACCATTAACTCTTTTAAACTTTTGATCTGTTAAAACTCTCAAAATTTTAGACTGTATATCCAAAGGTATTTCTGAAACTTGGTCTATCAATAAGGTTCCTTTGTTAGCTTTTTCTAAAGCTCCATAAGATATAGAGCCGTTGTCTTTTTCTTCTCCAAATAATTCAAGTTCATATTTATTTGAATCTAATAAAGCTCCATTCAAAACTACAAAAGGATTTTTATTTCTTTTAGATAATTTATGAATTTTTCTTGCTATTAGTTCTTTTCCAGATCCTGATGGACCATTAATAAATACTCTACTTTCTGTTATTGAAATTTTTTTAATTTGATCATTGATATTTAAAATATTTTTACTATTTCCTATTAATTCATATGATGAAAACAATTTTGTTTCATATTCTTTATTTTGTTTTTTAAGATTGTAATTCTCAACTGCTCTTCTTACAAAATTTAACAATCTTTCCTGATCGAAAGGTTTTTCAATAAATTCAAAAGCTCCTTCGTGAAGAGATTTTACTGCCATTTCAATGTTAGCATGACCCGAAATTATAATAACAGGCACATCTTTATCTTTTGATTTAATGTGTGATAACAGCTCTATCCCGTCATTATCACCCTTGTCTAATTTTACATCAAGTATTGCAACATCTGGAAGTTTTTTGTCTATTTCAGATAACGCTTGATTATAATTAGCAGCAAGTCTGGTTTTATAACCAGCATCCAAAATTAGCTCATTAATGATATTCCTTATATCAGCGTTATCATCTACGATTAAAATTTCAGAACTCATTTTATTTTATAAAATCTATTTTAATTTTTGCACCTTCGTCTAAAGGTATAAATTCAATTTTTCCATTATGATCATTTATAATTTTACTTACTATTGAGAGACCCAACCCAGTTCCATTTTTTTTAGTAGTAAAGTACGGATTTAAAATATCTTTAATATTTGCTGCAAATATTCCAAAACCGATACCATTATCAATTAAATTAATTATTATATGGTTATTCTCTTCATTAACTTCAATCGTGATTATTTTCTCTAAATTACTGTCATTTTCTGCTCTTTGTTGGATGCTTTCGATAGAATTTTTAATTAAATTAAAGAAAACTCTAGCAAGTTGTTCTTTGTCACTATTTAAAAAAACTTCATTTGAATTGGTGTTAACAGAAATATTAATCGAATTATCTAACTCATTTAATAATTTGATATTTTCCTCAATAATTTGAATTAAATTATTTTCTTTTAAAATTGGTTTTGGCATACGAGCGAAATCAGAAAACTCATTAACTAAATTTCCTATTTGTTTAATTTGATTATTTATAATTTTAAGGTTTTCGTTAAAATTTTTTTTATCATCTTCATTGACTTGATTGGAATATTTTGATTTCATTCTATCTATTGTCAACTGAATTGGAGTTAATGGGTTTTTAATTTCATGTGCTAATTTTCTTGCTAAATTACTCCATGCTTCATGTCTTTCATTTATTATTAATTTTTCTTGTTGATTTCTTAATCTATCAATCATTAAGTTAAAATTTTTATTCAAAATTTCTAAATCTTTATCAGTTTTTACTTCAGGAACTTTGGTATCAAATTTTCCTTCACCAATTGATACGGATGCGTTAATTAAATTATTAATAGATCTAAAAAATCTAGAAGAAAATCGTATAGCTATTGATATAGATACAAACAACAATACACTTACAACAATAACATAAATAATTGCAAAAGATATTTTTATACCTGTACTCTTTTCTTCAACAGTATAATAAAAATTTATAGCTTCTTCTGACTCTGTGAGATATTTTGAAATATCCTTATCTAGATATTTAATCACATATAAAAATCTATTATCAAAACTTTGCAATCTCATAATAGCTGCAGACATATTTTCTGGAGCATTTATAATTTTTAAAGGTCTATCATCATCTAGTACTAGTGCTAATGCTCTATCAACAGGAGGTGTGTATGGCTGATTATCTTGAAGAGATGTGAACAATAATTTTTTATCGATGTCGATTATATGTATTTCATCAACACCTCTAATTAATTTTTGAGTGTCTAGGAATCTTTTATACTCCTTTGGATTATCATTTAAAAAATTTTTACTTTTATTAGTATCAAAAGCAATTAAAACAATATCTGATTGAATTTTGTTTCTAATTTCTTCTACATAATTTTTAGCTAACTCGTAAGAATTATTAACTACAGTAGTAACTTTCTTGTCAAAATATTTTTCCAATGCAAATGAAAAAAGAAATAGTGAAAAAATCGAGATTAAAACTGAAGGTATTAAAGTAAATAAAGCAAAAACAGTGATGTATTTTTTATTAGATTTTAAACCATCTTTATCAATATCTGTTCGTATTGCCCTTCTAATTTCAAAAAAAATAAAAACAAAAAGAGCAGCTAGTAAAAAAATATTTAATATCAGTAGATATTGTAAATTTTTGTCTGTTAGTTTAATAAAACCTTTATCAATAAAAGTTAAAAACGTTAAAAAACCTATCAATAATGTGATAATAAATAATATTATCAAATAAATATTTTTTTTAATAAAATCTGACATTTAGGTATAAAATTTCTATAAATATGAGTAACTATTTTATAATACTAGCTTCAGGACAAAGCAAAAGATTTAATTCAAAAAAACCAAAACAATACAACATTTATGAGGGTAAACCTTTATTTAAACACTCCCTTGATAAAGCTTTAAAGTCAAAACTTTTTAAAAAAATAATAATTGTAGTTAACAAAAAAAAGGAGATTAAAGAAAAATTTCCAAAAAATGTTTCAATTATCACTGGTGGGAAAGAAAGATCTGACTCTTCATTGATTGCTTTAAAATTTATTAAGAAATATAAACCTACAAATGTACTAATACATGATGCAGCAAGACCAAATTTTACAATTAATTTATTAAAAAAATTAATAACTTTACTAAAAAAATATAAAGCAGTAATACCCGCAATAAAATCTAAAGACTCAATCAAGTATAAAATAAAAAATCAAATATTCAATTTAAGTAGAGATAATTCTATTCTAACACAAACCCCTCAAGCTTTTAAATTTCAAGATTTGTATAATTTGTCAATTGAACAAAAAAAAGTGATTACAGACGAGGCAACCTTATTTATTGAAAAAAACATGAAAGTAAAATTCATCCAAGGTGAAAATTTAAATACTAAAATTACTTTCAAAGAAGATATTAAAGAAAAAAAAACCTACTTTGGTTTAGGATTTGATATTCATAGATTAATCAAAGGTAAAAAACTTTATTTGGGAGGTATTAAAATACCTTATCACTCAGGATTAAAAGGACACTCTGATGGTGATGTAATTATTCATTCAATAATTGACTCCTTATTAGGAGCTATGAGAAAAAAAGATATTGGAACTTTTTTTCCAGATAACAGTAACAAGTTTAAAAATATTAGATCTCCAAAAATGCTAAAACCAATAATAGAATTGTTAAATTCAAATAATTACCATATCAATAATTTAGATATAAATTTGATATGTGAAAAACCAAAAATATCAAAATACAGAGATAAAATAATAAATTCAATTTCAAATCTGTTAGATTTAAATAAAGATTTAATTAATTTAAAAGGTAAAACTACAGAAAAACTTGGATTAATAGGAAAAGAAAAAGCAATTGCCTGTGAAGTAATTTGCTCGATATCAAAATGAAAAAAATTAATGTTTTAATCTCAACTTTCTTTGGGTACGGATACTTAACAAAAATGCCTGGTACTGTTGCATCGGTTGTCACCACAATCTTTATTTATATAGCTTATGAAATTCTTGATTATACAAGTTTAAAATTCTCAATAGTTTTTTTTATTATTTTGTTTTTTTACTCTTTTTATGCAGTCAAAGACACTGAGAGTGAATTTGAAAATAAAGATCCTAGACAAATTGTAATCGATGAAGTTTTGGGTCAATCGATGCCTTTGATACTTCTACTATATTTAAATCAAACCAATCAAATCAATATTGCTATTGAATTTTATTATATTATTTCTTTACTATCGTTTAGATTTTTTGATATTTTAAAGCCATTTCCAGTAAGCTATTTCGATAAAAATCATAAAAATTATTTTGGTATAATTATGGATGATATAATGGCTGGTCTTTACTCAATGGTTGTAGTCTATCTGGTTAGTTTCATATTTTGATGAATTTAAAAAAACTACATAAAAAATTGATAGATAAAAAATTAACAATTTCTGTAGCTGAGTCATGTACAGGAGGTTTGTTAGCTAGCAATCTTACTAAATTAGCAAATTCATCAAAGTACTTTCAAATGGGTTTAACTACTTACTCTAATAAGGCAAAGACTAAAATCTTAAAAGTAGATAGAAATATCATTAAAAAATATGGTGCGGTAAGTAAAGAATGTTGTGAAGAAATGGTAAAGAATTTATCCAAAATTTCTAAAAGCAAAATTAATGTATCAATTACTGGTATAGCTGGGCCTGGAGGAGGATCAAAATTAAAACCAGTTGGTCTTGTCTATATTGGGATTAAAACAGGAAAATATTTATTAATTTTAGAAAATAAATTTAAATCTAGGAACAGATCAAGTATTCAAAAAAATACAGTAAGAGAAGTATTAAATAAAATTACAAAAATTATTTCTTAAAGATTTTCAGCTCTTTTTTGAAAAGCATCAGCTATTTTGTTTAAACCAAATTGAAATGATTTTTCCATTATTAAATTCAAAAACTTATTTTTAATTTCAAAATCGACATCAAATTGAACTTCTGTTAAATTATCTTTTTCTACAAATTTCCAGTTATTTTCAAGATGTTTTAAGGGACCATCAATATTGGTTACATGAATAGAGTCGTTTTTTTTATCATATCTGACATCACTTTTATAAGTATCTACAAAGGGTCTTTTACCAATAGTCAGATCGGCAATTATTTTTTTTACATCTCCCTCGTCATTTGTTTCATAGACTTTTGAGTCTATGCAAAATGGAATGAATTCAGGATACTTTTCAATATCTAAAACAAAATCAATTAATGTTTGTTTATCACGTGCGATGTGACGTGTAACTGATGCTTTAGGCATTAATTACTTTTTATTCTGTTTTGTTGTAGCTTAGCAAAATCCTCATCAGCATGATAAGAAGATCTTGTTAAAGGTGATGAGGAAACTAATAAAAATCCCTTAGCTTTTGCTATAGTTCCTAAATCATCAAATTCTTTTGGGGTATAATATCTGTCTAGTGGAAAATGTTTTGTTGATGGCTGCAAGTACTGTCCAATAGTTATAAAATCTACATCCGCTGCTCTTAAATCATCCATAACCTGTAATATTTCATCTCTTGTTTCTCCTAACCCAACCATAATTCCAGATTTAGTAAAAATATTTTTGTCGATTTTCTTTGCATTTTTTAAAAGTTCTAAAGATGCAAAATATCTAGATCCTGGTCTTACTTTTAAGTAAAGACTAGGTACAGTCTCAATATTATGATTAAAAACATCTGGTTTAGCTTCAATAACTTTTTTATATGCGTTCCCTTTTCTTAAAAAATCTGGTGTTAAAACTTCTATAGTTGTATTTGGATTTGATTTTCTTGTTTGATTAATCACATTAAAAAAATGATCAGAACCACCGTCGTCTAAATCATCTCTATCAACTGAAGTTATTACAACATGTTTTAAGTTTAACTTTTTAACAGCTTCTGCAATTTTGACCGGTTCTAATGGATCTAAATTTCCTGGAACACCAGTTTTAACATCACAGAAAGCACATGCTCTTGTACATGTATCACCCATTATCATAAAAGTTGCGTGTCTCTTACTCCAGCACTCAGTAATATTAGGACAGTTTGCTTCCTGACAAACAGTTACTAGGTTATTATTATTAACTATTGTTTTTGTTAAAAAAAATTCTTTGCTATTTGTAAGCTTTGATCTAATCCAATCTGGTTTTTTTTTAATTGGATTTATTGGCTTATTTTCTTTTTCGGGATGTCTACTTTTCATCTTTTTTAATTAAATAAATTGTTTCACCTTTTTTACCAAATAAAAATCTTTCTCTGATTAATATTTCCACATAATCTAAATCCAGATTTGTACTTAATAGAGAATTCTTATGATCAATATCCTCTATTTTATTAATTAATAATGCCTCTTCTTTTTTCAAGTCAGACAAAAGTTCTTTTTTTTCAAAATATGAAAAAAGCCCTCTTTCTCCAGAAACTAAATTAAAAATAAAATAAAATATTAAAAAAATTGATGTTAATAAAAAATAATTTCTTTTTATTAATCTCAACATTAATTGATTTTATTCATTCTTGCCTTATTTCCAAGTTCTTCTTCAATACGAATTAATTGATTGTATTTAGCAACTCTTTCTGAACGTGCTAAAGATCCTGTTTTAATTTGATTAGAATTTGTTCCAACTGCCAAATCAGCAATGAATGTGTCCTCACTATCTCCAGACCTATGAGAAATTATTGTTTTATAACCGATAGTTTGAGCAAATTTAATTACATCTAGAGTTTCAGAAACAGTACCTATCTGATTAAGTTTAATTAATATAGAATTAGATGAAATATTTAAAAATCCTTTTTTTAATCTCTCAAGATTTGTAACATAAAGATCATCTCCCACAATCTGAACTTTTTTTACTGAACGCATTAATTTATTCCAAGCTAACCAATCATTTTCTGCAAAAGGATCTTCTATAGATTTAATTTTATATTTCTTGATAATTTTTTGGTATTCTTTTATTGATTTTTCAACGCTTACAAAACTTTTTGAATGGATTGAATATTTGTTTTTTTTTAATAGTTCATTTGCAGCCACATCCAAACAAATTGAAACATCTTTACCATTAACAAATCCAGATTTCTTAATTGCTGAAACAATCAAATCTAAAGCCTGGTTATTGCTACTAATCATAGGTGCAAAACCACCTTCATCACCAACTGAAGTAGAATAACCTTTGTTTTTTATTAAATTACTTAGGTTTTTAATTACAACAAAACAAATCCTCATTGCTTCTGAGAAACTTTTTGCTCTATCTGGTCGTATCATAAATTCTTGTATTCTAAGACCATTGTTGGCATGAGCTCCACCATTAATAATATTCATTAATGGATAAGGTAATTGAAAATTATTTTTTAAAAAAAATGTTTTATACAAAGGTAGTTTTTTTACTTTTGCAGAAAGTTTTTTTACAGCCATTGATACTGCAAGCATAGCATTTGCACCTAAATTGGTTTTTTGTCTCGTACCATCTAAATTAATTAATAAAGCATCAATTCTCTCTTGATTATGAACGCTTTGACCTTTTAATTTTTTTGAAATTTTTGAATTTACTAATTCAACAGCTTTTAAAACACTTTTACCTAAATACTTCTTGTTATTTTTATCTCGTTTTTCAAAAGCTTCATAAGTTCCAGTTGATGCACCTGATGGGCATATGGCAGATGCACTTACATTATTTGTATAAACCTCGGCTTCTACAGTTGGATTTCCCCGACTATCAAAAACTTGTCGTGCTTTAACTTTTATTATTTTACTCACTTAATAAGTTTATCAATTTCGGTTAATTGTTTTAGTAGATTTTCTAGTTTATCTAGAGGAACCATATTAGGTCCATCAGATGGTGCATTATCTGGATCTTGATGTGTCTCTATAAATACACCAGCAACCCCAACTGCAACAGCTGCTCTTGCAAGATACTCAACAAATTCTCTTTGACCTCCTGAAGACTCTCCTTGTCCTCCAGGTTGTTGAACTGAATGTGTTGCATCAAAAATAACTGGATAACCATTCTTAGCCATAATAGGTAAAGATCTCATGTCAGAAACCAAAGTATTGTATCCAAAACTTGCACCTCTTTCAGTAACAAGAATATTTGAGTTTCCTGAGTCAGATATTTTTTTTGTAACATTTACCATGTCCCAAGGAGCTAAAAATTGACCCTTTTTAACATTTATAATTTTGTTTGTTTTAGCAGCAGCAATTAAAAGATCAGTTTGTCTACAAAGAAAAGCTGGAATTTGCAAAACATCAACATGATTAGCAACTACTGAACATTGCTCTGAATTATGAATATCTGTTAAAATTGGAATATTTAATTCTTTTTTAATTTTGTCAAACACAGGTAATGAAGCTTCCAAACCAGCACCTCTCTTACCTTTTAAACTTGTTCGATTAGCTTTATCAAAAGAAGTTTTATAAATAAAACCTAGACCATATTTGGAAGTTATTTCTTTTATTTTTCCAGCCATGTCCATTGCATGCTGTTCTGTTTCAAGTTGACATGGACCAGCAATGATACAAATTTTTTTATCGTTTGAAATTTCTATGTTCCCACAATTGACTGTAATACTACTCATTTATGATTTTTTGCTGCTTTGATAAATGAAGAGAATAAAGGATGAGGAGATAAAGGTCTAGATTTAAATTCAGGATGGAACTGAACTCCAATAAACCAAGGATGATTTTTAAGTTCAATTATCTCAGGAAGTTTATTATCTGGTGATAAACCAGAAAATATCAGTCCATTTTTCTCAAATTTTTCCTTAAATGAAATATCCACTTCATATCTATGTCTGTGTCTTTCTTTGATTAATCTTGATTTATAGATATCTCTAATTTTAGACTTATCTTTTAAAATTGCATCATAAGAACCAAGTCTCATTGTTCCACCTAAATTTTTATCTGTACCTTTAACTTTTTTTCCACTTTTTTCCCACTCATTCATTAAACCAATTATATGAACACCACCTTTATCAAACTCAGAAGAAGTTGCTTTTTTAATTTTTAATTTATTTCTAGCAAATTCTATTATTGCCATTTGCATACCGTAACAAATACCTAAAAATGGTATTTTATTAATTCTTGAATATTTAATTGCTTCGATTTTTCCCTCAGTTCCTCTTTTTCCAAATCCTCCTGGTATTAGAATACCTGAAACATTTTTAAGTTTGCTTTTAATTTCAGAAACTTTTAATTTTTCTGAATCAATTCTAACTAAATTTACCTTCAAGTTGTTTGTAATTCCTCCATGCGTTAAGGCTTCATCTAATGATTTATATGCATCTTTTAATTCTACATACTTACCTATTATCGCAATATTAACTTGTTTTTTTGTATTAAGTGTAATTTTGGTAATTTTCTTCCAAGGATTTAGGTTATTTGATTTTTTAGATTTTATTTTAAAGTAATCTAAAACTTGAAAATCTAACTTTTCTTTAGCAAAACTAATTGGTGCTTCATAAATTGTTTTTACATCAACCGTTTCAATTACATTTTTAATATCAACATTACAAAATAGAGATATTTTTTTTCTATGCTCTAAAGGTATTGGTCTTTCTGATCTACAAATAATTATATCAGGTTGAATACCAATACTTCTCAATTCTTTTACGGAGTGTTGTGTTGGTTTAGTTTTTATTTCATCTGATGCTTTTAAATATGGAACTAAAGTTAAATGAATAAATAAAGCATTTTTTTTTCCAATATCATTTGAAAATTGTCTTATAGCTTCAACAAATGGTAAACTTTCAATATCTCCTACAATTCCGCCTATTTCACAAATTACAAAATCTTCTTTTGACGTATCGTATTTAATAAATTCTTTAATTCTATCGGTTATATGTGGAATAACTTGAACTGTCTTTCCAAGATATTCTCCTTTTCTTTCTTTCCTCAAAACATCGCTATAAATTTTTCCTGTAGTAATATTATCTGTTTTCTTTGCAGTAACTCCTGAAAATCTTTCATAGTGACCTAAATCTAAATCTGTTTCAGCGCCATCATCTGTTACAAAAACCTCTCCATGCTGGAATGGACTCATTGTTCCAGGATCTACATTTAAGTAAGGATCTAATTTTCTAAGCCTAACTTTATACCCACGTGACTGTAATAGATAAGCTAATGATGCTGATGATAGACCTTTTCCAAGGGATGAAACCACGCCGCCAGTGACAAATATATATCGCGTCATGGAATTATCTTATAGCTAATAAAAAAAGAAATAGAAAGTATTAATTAATTATTTTCAGGAATCGATGGAGTATCTTCAGTTTTTTCTTCAACCGTGTCTAAAACTGATCCTGTAGGAGTCAATTCTGCTCTTGAAATTATTGTCAGCGCTAAGCTACAAATGATAAATAAAGTTGCAACTATCGCAGTTGCTTTGGTAATAAAACTACCAGCCGATCTCGATAGCATGAAATTTTCTTGTGAAACGCCAATACCTAGAGCGCCACCCTCTGATTTTTGAAGTAGCACAAGCACAACTAAAATAAATGCAAGTATGATGTTAATTACAAGTAATAATGTTTCCATGTGGGACTAATTAATGGTTTTTTTAATTATATCAATAAATTTCTTTGGATTTTGTGATGCTCCACCTATTAAAAAACCATCTATGTCAGGAATTATTTTTAATTGATCAATATTTTTACTGTTAACAGAGCCTCCATATAAAACTTTTGGAGATTTTTTTCCAAATTTACTTTTTATAAATTTAATTGATTTAAAAAGTTCTTCTGATGAAGGAATTAAACCAGTTCCAATTGACCATACTGGTTCGTACGCAATAATTATATCATTAATTTTTTTGATAGATTTTAATCCTTTCTTTAATTGACTGTTTAAAACTTGATTAGTCTTTTTATCTCTTTTTTGTTTTATAGTTTCACCAATACAAAAAATAATTTTTAAACCAGATTTAATTGAATTTTTTATTTTAAGATTAATTAGATTGTCATTTTCTCCAGCCATTCTGTTTTCAGAATGACCCAAGATCACATATTTTGCTCCAACACTTTTAAGCATTCTTGCATTAACCTGACCTGTAAAAGCTCCATAATCTAAATTTTGATGAGAATTTTGTGCACCAACTTCAATATTAGTTTTACTAAGTCTTTTTGAAATTGGACGTATTAGAGTATTTGGAGGACAATAAATTAGTTTGAACTTATTTTTTTTATGACTTTTTGAGAATTTAATAACTTTATCTAATGAATTTATAGTTTTTAAATCTCCAAACATTTTCCAATTAGCTATAAAATACATATATTTATTTGTCATAATTGACTTTTTAATCTATAGATTTGTTTTTACAGATCAATAAATTTATAACGTTATGGTTGAAAAATTAAAAAACTTAGGTTGGAAACAATTTGGTGGATTAGTTCTAATAGTAATCATCATAATAGCTTTTGGCTTTGGTGGATTTGGCGGTGGCTTTAGCACTAACAATCAAAATAATATTGCTAAAATAAACAAAACTAACGTAACCACTCAAGATTTCATGGACTATGTTAATCAAAGTGGAATTTCACAAGAAGCAATAAGAAATAATTTAGACAACAACATTATAGAAGAATTGCTATCAGGACTTATTTCAACAACTTTAATTGATCTAGAGATTGAAGATTTTAAACTTTCTATAAACGAAAAGACAATTTTAAAATATTTAAAAGACAATAAAAATTTTAAAGACGAGAATGGTGCTTTTGAAAGAATTAAATACGAAAAATTTTTACTTTCAAATAATATGTCTGCTCCTTTGTTTGAGTTGAAATTAAAAAATCAAGGTTTACAGAAACACTTATTTGATTTTATCGGTGCAGGTACCGTTACCCCTGAATTTCTAATAGAAAGTAAATTTGAAGAAAACAATAAATCATTATTTATTGAATACTTCGATATGGAAAATTTATATAAGATTAAAGATGATTATACACCAGATGAAATCAACACATTTATTGAAGAAAATAAAGATCAATTAAAAAGAGAATATATTGACTTTAAATATGTGGTTTTAAATCCAAAAAATTTAATTGGAATTGATGAATTTAATCAAGATTTTTTTAACGAAATTGATGCAATAGAAAATAAAATTTCTCAAAATGAAAGTTTTAGTTCGATAATCAAAAATATGAATGTGGATGTGAATAATATTAATGAATTTGCTCCAGATGAAAACACTAGTACGAACGAAAAGTTAATTTACTCTAAGAAATCAAGCAAATTAGATATATTTGAAAGTGGCGATAATTATATTCTGTATAATATAGAGAATGAATATGATCGTTCACCAGATTTAAATGATGAAATAGTAAAAAGTGAAATTGTCGAGCTTATTTATCAAAAAGGTAAATTTGATTACAATAGAAAAATAATTGAAGAAATACAAAATGATGGATTTAATGAAAGTAAATTTATAGAGTTAAGTTCAGGTAAAATCCAAACTGGATTAATTAATTCAATTAGTGATGACGGACTGTTTGAAGTAAATTCAATTAAAATGCTCTACTCATTACCTCAAAATTCTTTTGCTTTAGTAAACAATACTAATAATCAAATATTTTTAGTCAAAATAAAAAATATAGATAAAAATACTATAAATAAACAAGGTGAGGAATATAAAGGATTTGTAAATTCACAAAATACAAACAACAGAAAAAGTATTTTACAATCTTACGATACCCTGTTGAATAATAAATATCAGGTTCAATTGAATCAAAAAACTATTGATAGAATTAAAAACTATTTCAAATGATAATTAATCGAAGCTTCAAAGATTTTAAGTTTCGACATAGAAGCAAAAAAAATCAGATTATATACACTTCAAAAAAAGTAAATTCTGATGATGAAATAATAAATTTAATTGATAATTTTTTAGAGGAAAAAAATAGTTTTGTATTTGAGTCTGTTGAAAAAGGAAAAATTAAAGGTAGATACACAATTTTTGGTAAAGATCCTGATAAGATATGGGAGTTCAACAACCAAAAGTCATATTTAATAACTGAAAATAAAAAAATCATTCTTAAAGATAAACCAGAAGAGTTAATAGAAAAAATTATTGAAAATTTTAATTTTGATACACCTAAGAATTTACCTAAGATTTGTTCGCTAATTTCAGGTTATTTTTCATACGACTCTATTAGGTACATAGAAAAAATTCCTAACTCATGTAAAAATGATCTTAATTTACCTGATGTAAGATTGATGAGACCAAGAACCTTGGTAATTCATGATAATTTAAAAAAAGAAATATTTTACATAAGTAATGTTTTTAATGATGAAAAAATTAAAAATTATCAAAAAAAGTATGACTCTATAAAAACTGATCTATTTAAACTATTAGTTCAATCATCGATCAAAAATATTGATACAAAAAGAGAATTAAAAGAAAAAAAAATTAAAGTTAAATCAAACACATCCAAAAATAAATTTCTTGCAATGGTTAATAAAGCTAAAAAATACATTAAACTTGGTGATATTTTTCAAGTTGTTTTAAGTCAAAGATTTGAAGCAAAATTAACAAAAAAACCTTTGGAAATTTATAAAAAACTTAGAGTAACTAACCCCTCTCCTTTTATGTTTTACTTCAACTTTAATGACTTCCAAATTATTGGGGCAAGTCCAGAAATTTTAGTAAGACTAAGAGATAATAAAATTACAGTTAGACCAATAGCAGGTACTAGACCAAGAGGAAAAAATAAAAAAGAAGATCTTTTTTATGAAAAAGACCTTCTTAAAGACAAAAAAGAACTTTCTGAACATTTAATGCTTTTAGATCTAGGTAGAAATGATGCTGGTAAAGTGTCAAAAATAAATACTGTAAAGGTTACTGAGAGCTTCATAATTGAGAGGTACTCTCATGTAATGCATATAGTTTCTAATGTAGTTGGTGAGTATAATAAAAAGTTTTCAAAATTTAAATCATTGCTGGCAGGATTTCCCGCTGGTACTGTTTCTGGTGCTCCTAAAATAAGAGCAATGGAAATCATAGATGAATTAGAAACATCGAGAAGAAAAGTTTACGCTGGTGGAATTGGATATTTTTCTGCTAATGGAGAATTTGATACTTGTATTGCTTTAAGGACAGCTGTAGCAAAAAATAAAAAATTCTATGTACAAGCTGGTGCAGGTATCGTTGCTGATAGTAAGCCTATAAACGAATATGATGAAACAGTAAACAAGGCGAAAGCCTTAATAAATGCTTTAAGATAATGAAAATATTATTAATAGATAATTATGATAGTTTTACATTTAATCTTTATCATTACATTTCTTCATTAGGTGTAAAAGTTGAAGTCATAAGAAATGATAAAATTAACTCAAAAGAAATAATAAGAAAAAAATATGATAAAATTGTTATTTCACCTGGACCTGGAAATCCAAATCAATCTGGAAATTGCATAAGCATTTTAAAATCATTACATAAAAAATTGCCCTTTTTAGGTGTTTGTCTTGGACATCAAATTATAGGTCAAGTTTTTGGGTCTAAAATTATTCAAGCAAAAAAATTAATGCACGGAAAAACTAGCAAAATTAAATCACAAAAAATTGGGATCTTAAAAAATCTACCTCGTACCTTTGAGGCTACAAGATATCATAGCTTAATTATTGATAAAAGAACCCTATCGAAAGATTTAGAGATTACAGCTGAAACTGATGATGGAATAATTATGGCTATCCAACATAAGCAATTTAATATTCATGGTGTACAATTCCATCCAGAAAGTATTAAAACTAAGACAGGAATAAAAATTTTAAAAAGTTTTATAAATTATTAATTTTATGGAAAAGATTTTAGAAAAACTGAAAAATAAAGAAAATTTAACCTTTGAAGAAAGCAAGTCAGCATTTGAAATTTTAATGACGGGTAAAGCTGATGAGGATCAAATCTATAATTTTTTAATGCTTCTGTCTGAAAAAGGAGAAGTTGCAGATGAAATTGCTGGAGGTGTTTATGTGCTTAGAGAAAAATCTAAAAGAGTAAACGTTCATGATTGCATAGATACATGTGGTACAGGTGGTGACGGTATGAACACTGTTAATATATCCACTGCATCAGCATTACTTTTAGCTAGTATGGGTATAAAGGTTGCAAAGCACGGCAATAAAGCGGTATCTTCAAAATGTGGCTCTGGAGACGTTTTGGAAGCTCTTAATATTAAAATTGATTTAGAGCCGAGAGAAATAGAGCAAGAAATAAGCAATAAAAATTTTGGTTTTATGTTCGCACCAAATTATCACAGTGCCATGAGATTTGTAGGTCCTGTAAGAAAGAAAATTGGTAAAAGAACTATTTTCAACATGATTGGTCCTTTAAGCAATCCTGCTCTAGTAGAAAGACAGGTTGTTGGAGTATTTGATAAAAAATTGTTAAGAATTTTTGCGGAGGGATTAAAAAATTTAAATATAAAATTTGCGTGGATAGTAAACAGTGAAGATGGATTGGATGAAATATCTCCTTATGCAAAAACAAATATAATACAATTGAAGAATGGAGAAATATCTGAAATCTTGGTTGATCCTAATTCAATTGGTGTGAATGCAGAAAAATTTAAAAATTTAATTGGTAATGATGCAAAATTTAATGCAGATAAAATGATTGAAATATTTAAAGGTAAAGATAATGATTTTTCAAAAGCAGTTTGTTTAAATGCTGCAGCTGGTTTAATTGTTGCAGAAAAGTTTGTTGATTTTAAAGAGGCCTATAATCACGCAAGACAATTCATTCTTTCTGGTAAAACTTTTTCACATTTGGAACAATTACAAAATGTCTGATAACGTTTTAGAAAATATAATTAAAAAGAAAATCGAAAAAATTGATAATCTAAAAAAATCAATAGATCTTAAAAAATTAGATGAATTAATACAAAAAAATAAATCATACATAAATTTTAAAGATAAAATTCAAAACAATTTAAAAGAAAATAAAACTTCAATTATTGCTGAAATAAAAAAAGCAAGTCCTTCTGCAGGTGTTATAATTGAAGACTACAATCCAGTAGAAATTGCTAATATTTATTTAAAAAATAATGCTACTTGTTTATCAGTTTTAACTGAAGAAGATTATTTTTTAGGAAATTTAATACATATAAGTAAAATAAAAGATAAGGTTAATTTACCGATATTATGTAAAGATTTTTTTATTGATACTTTTCAAGTGCCACTTGCCAAAAGTTATGGTGCAGATGCAATTCTGATTATTTTAGCTGGTGTCTCAGATGATCTTGCAAACAATTTGTATCAAGAGGCATTGAAATTAGATATGTCAGTAATAGTAGAAGTACATACTGTTGAAGAGGCTCAAAAGGCATTAAATTTTAAAGATGCACTAATTGGAATAAATAATAGGAACTTAAAAACACTTAAAACTGATATAAATACAACCTATGATATTTATAATGTTGTAAAAAACCATAAAGGACCTCTAATTTCTGAGAGTGGTATTAAATCTAAAGAGGAATTATTAGAATTAAACAGCAAGACTTCAATTAATACTTTTTTAATTGGTGAATCACTTTTGAAAAAATTGGATGAAAATTCAATTTTTTCAGTTTTGTAATCAATATAAGCTCTATTTTGCTCACTTTTTTTAGTATTGTTAAATCAAAAGAACTTTTATAGAACATTGTTTGTACGATATTTGTTCTTATGCTAACAAAAAAACAAAAAAACCTACTTTTATTTATCAACAAGAAGTTGAGAAGTTCTGGCGTGTCTCCTTCTTACGAAGAGATGAAACAATCTTTAAACTTAAAATCAAAGTCAGGTATTCATAGATTGATTAGCGCCTTAGAAGAAAGAGGTTTTATTAAAAGATTGGCTCATAAAGCAAGAGCTTTAGAGGTTGTAAAATTACCTGAAACGGCTTCAGCAAATGATATTTACAATAGTTTTTCACCAAGCGTTATCAAAGGTGGTTTAGATGAAGAAGTTAACAATACAGACGAAATGGAAGTACCAGTATTAGGAAAAATTGCAGCAGGTACTCCTGTAGAAGCAATACAAAATGAAGTTTCAAGAATACCATTACCAAATAATTTAGAAAAAAATGGAGATTATTTTGGATTGAAAGTTCAAGGAGATTCAATGATCGAAGCTGGAATCTATGAAGGAGATACAGTTATTATTAAAAGAACAGATACAGCAGATAATGGAAAAATTGTAGTCGCATTAATTGACGAACACGAAGCAATGTTAAAAAGAATTCGTAAAAAAGGTAAAGTTGTTGCATTGGAAAGTGCAAATAGAAACTATGAAACCAAAATATTTGGCCCAGATAGAGTAAAAGTTCAGGGTGTTTTGGTATCTTTATATAGAAACTTCTAAAAAAATAGTCTAAACATCTCTGATGTCAAAAGTAGCAACTCGTTTTGCTCCCTCTCCTACTGGGGCTCTTCATATTGGCGGTGTTAGAACTGCCTTGTTTAATTGGTTATATTCAAAAAATCAAAAAGGCACTTTTCATTTAAGGATTGAAGATACTGACAAAGAAAGATCGAAAGAAGAACACAAAATACAAATAATTAAATCCTTAAATTGGTTAGGGATAAAACATGATGATGAAGAATATATTCAATCAAGTAAAATTGCTGAACATGTAAAAATTGCACATGAATTATTAAAAAATGGGTATGCCTATAAATGTTACTGTTCACCTGAAGAAATAGAAGAGCAAAAAAAAAGAGCTAGACAAAAGAAAATACCTTATATTTACGACAGAAAATGGAGGGATGCAGAAGAAAAAGATGCTCCTAAAGAAATTAAACCTGTAATTAGATTTAAAAGTAAAATTGAAGGAAGTTCAATTCTTAAAGATTTAGTTCAGGGCGATGTTGAAATTGAAAACAGTACAATAGAAGATTTTGTAATATTAAGAAATGATGGAACTCCAACTTATAATTTGTCAGCAACTGTAGATGATCATGAAATGGGAATGACGCATATAATTAGGGGTGATGACCATAAAATAAATACCTTTAAACAAATACAAATTTATGAAGCAATGAAATGGGAAGTGCCACTGTTTGCCCATATTCCTTTAATTCACACAATAGACGGTAAAAAATTATCAAAGAGAGATAATGCGTCAACATTGGATGACTATTCAAAAATTGGAATTATGCCTGACGCATTAAGAAATTATTTACTAAGACTAGGATGGTCATATAAAGACAAAGAAGTATTTACTTTGGAGGAAAGCATCAAATTTTTTAACTTAGAAGGTATAGGAAAATCACCATCGAAATTAGATATGAGCCGTATTTTATCAATGAATGAGCACTATATCAAAAATATTGATGAAAATGATCTTTACGATCATCTATTAAGATATTGTGAAGAATATAAGGATAAAATCGATAAAGAAAAAGCAACAAAAATAAAATCATCTTTAGTATTTTTAAAAAATAAAGCAAAAACACTAGAAGAAATATTTAATAATGCAAAATATATCATTAATGATGAAGTTAATTTTAATGAAAATGATTTAAAACTAATTGACGATAATTCCAAAAAAATAATTAATGAATTTCAAGATGAAATTAAAAACTTAGAAAGTTTAACTAGAGATAATTTAGAACCAATAGTTAACAACTTGATAAAAAAACATGAAACAAATTTCAAAGGTGTAGGTCAACCGTTAAGAGTGGCTCTAACAGGATCTAAGTTTGGACCAGGCCTATATGATATTGTTATATCTTTAGGTAAAGCAGATGTTGAGAAAAGATTAAGAAAGATACTTAATTAAAATAGAACTTGCCTCACTAGCAGATGAAGTTTTGGATCTGATGCCCTCTAAAGTTTTGGAGCAATCATTTACTTGTTTTTTTATCAACTCGGGGTTTTTAAGAAAATAAATAACAGATCTATATATTTCATCTGCATTACATTCTTTTTGAAGTAATTCAGGAATTACCTCACGATTATTTATTATATTTATAATATTTGCAAATTTTACATTAACTAACATTTTAAAAATCATAAAATTAATAAAACTAAGTTTATAAATAATTATTGATGGAACATTAAAATTACAAATTTGTAATGAAACAGTACCAGATTTTGAAACTGCAAAAATGGATTCAGACAAAATTTTAGATTTAATATTTTCGTCAGACACAATATCTATATTGTCAAATTTATATTTTTTTACATGTTCTAAAATTAAACTTTTATTTTCTTCTGTTGCATGAATATAAAAAAAATATTCATTATGCTTTTTGTTCATTAATTTAATAAAATCTAACAATATAGGTAGTAAAACTTTAGTTTCAGAATTTCTGCTACCAGGAAATATAGATATTATTTTTTTATTTTTAGGTAAAATATTATCAATAATAATTTTGTTATTTTGATTTATTTCTATTAGAGGATGGCCGACAAAAGTATTATTAATATTTTCTTGATCAAAGTATTTTTTTTCAAATTCAAACAACAAAAGAATGTGATCAATAAATTTTTTAATTTTTTTAACTCTATTTTTTCGCCAAACCCATACTTGAGGAGCTACATAATGAATTGTTTTAATGTTGCTGTTTATTTTTTTAACCTTTTCTGCTACTCGCAAAGTAAAATCAGGACTATCTACACTTAACAATATATCGGGATTAAATTTTACTATTTCTTCTACAGTTTTGTTTATTTTTGATTTAATTCTAAAAATATTAAACAATACACTTGTAAATCCTAAGTATGTAATTTCCTTCAAATTATAAATAGATTTAATTCCTAGATTCTTTAAGTGAGTACCACCAACGGATAAATATTCAATTTCAGAATTTTCTAGTTTTAATCTTGAAATTAAAGTTGATGCAAGTTTGTCTCCCGATGGTTCGCCGGTTAATACAAAGATTTTTTTCATATAACTTTAATAAAAATTTTATTTTTATTTGCAAAATTTATTGCTTCTTTTTTATCTAGAAAAATATTCTTTTTAGATTTTAAAACTAGCCCCTTTAATCCATATTTTTTTATATCTTTTAAAGTTTGTAAACCAACAGTTGGTAAATCAATTCTTAAATCTTGTTTATTTTTAGGTAATTTTATTAATATACCTTTTGAATTTTTCTTTACTTTTGAAAGCATTTTTTTTGTTCCTTGCTTTCCCTCTTTTGCAATTATTTTTTCATCTTTGACAACTAGAGCTTGTATATGATCCAAACTATTAATTTTATTGAAATAATTTTTAGCTTTTTTAATTGAATTATTATCATTCACATTAGGCTTATTTTTTGTGTAATTTCCTTTTTTAAGAGATAGTTCTGGATTAAAATATATTGAGCTAATAACTTTAATATCTTCATCTGCAAGTATCTTAATTATAGATTTTATAATTGCAGCATCACCAATTTTAGAAGCTCTAATAACATTTGGCATATAGTATATTCCTTTTAAATCTAATCTAAGGGATGTAAAATTAGGTTTTGCTATTTTACCTGCAAACAAAACTTTTTTAGATTTTTTTTCTTTAATTAATTTGATTATTTTTCCAAATTTTCCAATGCTTATCCTGTAAGAATTTTTATCTCTTTTAAATTTATTATTTTTGGAAAAATCGATAATAAAATATTTTTTTTTTAATTTTTTTATTTTATTTAAAACTATTTCAGAAAAATCGGTATCACCTAAAAACAAACCAATCATTTTATTTTGAAAAGGGAGTACAAATTGGTCTTTTTTTATCTTTTTCTATAAAGTTAACTACTTCAGAAACTAATTCATTTTTTCTTAAATCATTAGATAAATTACTTAAATTCTCTGTTAAATTCTCATTCTTAAATATTACTTTATAAGCTTCACTAAGAGATAATATTTCTTTATTTGGAATATTTTTTCTTCTTAAACCAATTAGATTTAATCCTTGTAATATACTTCTGTTTCCATGTGCTATACCATATGGTATTACATCTCTAACTACACCACACATGCCACCAATCATTGCAAATTTGCCAACTCTAGTAAATTGTTGTACAGCTGAATTTCCTCCAATTATAGCATTATCATCTACATGAGCATGACCACCCAACGGAACATTATTTGCTAAAATAACGTTATCACCAACTATACAATCATGTGCAATATGAGAAGATACCATAAACAGACAATTATTACCTACTTTAGTTTTTCCTCCTCCACCTTGAGTACCTGGGTTAATGGTTACGTACTCTCTTATTTTGTTATTATCACCTATCTCTAATAATGTTTTTTCACCTTTAAATTTTAAATCTTGAGGATCATTTCCTATGGATGCGAATGGATAAATTTGATTATTTTTTCCAACTATTGTATTACCTATTATATTTACGTGGGATTGTAAAACTGTACCCTCTCCAATTTCCACATCAGGGCCAATTACACAATAAGGTCCTATTGTTACATTTTGAGAGATTTTTGCATTTAAGTCAATAATAGCTGTTTTATGGATCATTTATTATCTCTTAAAAATTCTCTGATGTTTTTCGCAGGATAACCCATTACTTTTGTATTATTTGGAATGTTTCTGATTACACCAGAACCACCTCCAATTTCTACATTATTACCAACTTTGATATGACCTGAAATTCCTGCTTGACCACCAATTCTTACATTTGAACCAATTATTGAACTACCTGCAATTCCTACTTGGCCTGCTATAATAGAATTCTCCCCTATTTTAACATTATGAGCTATGTGTATCTGGTTATCTAGATAAGTGTTTTTACCTATAACTGTATTTGACATCGAACCTCTATCAATAGTAGAGCTGCATCCTATTTCACAATTTTCCTCAATAATTACAATACCAATATGTGGGTATCTTAAATTCTTATTTTTATTTGGAAAAAAACCAAAACCATGCTTTCCAATCACACAGTTATCTAAAATCTTTACATTATTACTTATTAGTGAGTTTCTTATTATTGTATTAGAACCTATTGAGCAGTTGTCTCCAATAGAAACGTTTTTTTCAATTATTACATTATGACCTATCTTACAATTTTTGCCTAATGATACATTTTTTCCAATTAAAACATTTTTACCTGAAATTACTTTATCCTTAAAATTTGTTTGATTAATATCAATAACACTATCATCAAAATCATCATTTATAGCATCAGGATAAAACATTGATGTTATTTTTGATACAGATACTAATACGTTTTCAACAATTATAGGAATACAAGAAGCAGGAAGTTCATTTTTTAAGGACTCTGTTGTAATGCAAAAAGATGCTTTTGTTTTTTTAGCTAATTCTCTATATTTTTTTGAGTGTAAAAACGTAATATCATAATTATTAGAGCCATATAAATCTTTTATATCTTTTAATTCTATATTTGATTCCACTGACTCAGTTTTTATATTTAGAAAGTTTAAAATATCTCGAACTGAAAAAGGTCCTCTATTTTTAAAAAAAGGATTAAACATAATTGCTTTTAACAGAGCAACTATTTTAGAGTTATCAATATTTATTGCTATTTATTTCTTATCTACAATAGTAGCTGACCAAATTGCATCGGCCATTTTAACTTCGTCAACAAAGGCCTCACCTTTATATTTCCAAACTCTACCATGAGATCTTATTGCCTCAATTTTTAATATTAGTTTACAGTCAGGTATAACAGGATTTCTAAATCTTGCTTTTTCAACACCCATTAAAAATACAAGTTTATTCTCATAAGTTGATCTATCCAAACCATGTGCTGTTAAAGCAGCAGCAGCCTGTCCAAATGACTCTACAATTAATACGCCTGGCATTACTGGTTGATCTGGAAAATGACCTTGAACAAAAAAACTATCCTTTTTTACATTTACAACTGCTGTAGCGGATTGTAATTTTTTAATATTATAAAGTTCATCAATTAACAACATAGGCTCTCTATGTGGTAATAAATTAATGATCTGTTGTTTATTAAGTTTAGTCATAGTTTAATTTATTGATTTATAACTGCACATCACTGTATAAAAACAACCAAAAAGAATACGAGTGCCTATTGACCAAGTTAAGGCTCATATGTGTTATGTGTTCTTATACTTTCTTTACAGCAATTAAAACACCTTCGCTAATACTAAAACCATAGCCCCACCCATAGCT